>NZ_JBEORF010000003.1:0-241540 GCF_040302125.1 Nocardioides sp. NPDC127514
GATTCTGTTGCTCTGCGGTGGCGACAAGTCGACGCAGAGCGAGGACATCGCGGTCGCGCATTTCCTGGCTGACGAGTGGCATGCAGATGCCATCTCGGCCGACGTACGTGACGTTTCGGCTAGATCTTCCGGGCGAGCAGGAGGCCGTCGCCCACCGGGAGGAGCAGGGGGATGAGGCCGTCGTTGTCGGCGACCTGCTGGTTGAGCTCGCGGATGGTGGCGGTCTCCTCGTCGCGTACGGACGGGTCCGCCACGCGGTCGTGCCACAGCGCGTTGTCGAAGGCGACGACGCCGCCGGGACGGAGCAGGCGGAGCGCTTCCTTGAGGTAGGCCGAGTATTCGGTCTTGTCGCCGTCGACGAAGACCAGGTCGTAGTGGTTGTCCGTGAGCCGGGGGAGTACGTCGAGGGCGGCGCCGGCGATGCACCGCGCCTGCCGCTGGCCGAAACCGGCCTCGGTGAAGCTCTGCCGGGCCAGCCGCTGGTGCTCGGTCTCGATGTCGACGGTGGTCAGGACCCCCTCGGGGCGCATCCCGCGCAGCAGCCACAGCCCCGAGACACCGGTGCCGGTGCCGACCTCGACGACGTTCTTCGCATCCAGGACGGAGGCGAGGAAGCGCAGCGCCGCACCGCCGCCCGGCCCGATGGGTGCGACTCCGACCTCCTCGGCCCGGGATCGGGCGGCTGCGAGGAGGTCGTCCTCCGCGACGAACTCGTCGGCGTAGGTCCAACTTGCGGTCGAGACAGGGCTGGTCACACCGCAAAACCTAACCTGTTTCGCGTAACGGTGCGGGAACGCCTGATCCAACTTGTGCGTTGGAAGAGCACAGGAAGAGGAAAAATAGGAGCCTCACAGGCAACTCTCAGCCCTTCCGGTCCTAGGCGATCTACCGTAGGAGATGTCAGCGATCAGCGAGACAGACGACAGGAGCACCATGACCGCGGAGCCCATGCAGACCCCGACCGAAGAGCCGGGTGTTCCGACGTGGGACGAGATCGTGGAGAAGCACTCCGACCGGGTCTACCGGCTCGCTTACCGTCTCACCGGCAACCGCCACGACGCGGAGGACCTCACCCAAGAGGTCTTCGTGCGCGTCTTCCGCTCTCTCGACACCTACAGCCCCGGCACCTTCGAGGGCTGGCTGCACCGGATCACCACCAACCTCTTCCTCGACCAGGCCCGTCGTAAGCAGCGGATCCGCTTCGATGCCCTCTCCGACGAGCGCGCCTCGCGCTTGACGAGCAGCGGCCCGACGCCGGACGTGGCCTACACCGACCAGCGCTTCGATGACGACATCGAGCGAGCGCTGGCCACGCTGCCGCCCGACTTCCGGGCCGCGGTCGTGCTCTGTGACGTGGAGGGGCTCTCCTACGAGGAGATCTCCGAGATCCTCGGTGCCAAGCTCGGCACCGTCCGCTCGCGTATCCACCGCGGCCGGGCGATGCTCCGTGACAACCTCGCCCACCGCGCCCCGCGCGGCGGACGACTGCGTCACTCCGGGCCCAAGGTGTTGTGGGGCGGGGCTTCATGAGTCTTCTGGGCAACCACCTCGGCGCGCGCATCAGCGCCCTTCTCGACGGACAGCTCCCCGCAGCAGACGAGGAGCGGGCCTGGGCGCACGTGCACGAGTGCTGCGCCTGCCGCCGCGCGGTGGAGCGCGAGGGCTGGCTCAAGCGACGCCTGGCCGGTCTCAGCGTCGACCCGGGCGTCACCGCACCAGCCGACCTCAAGGGCTCGCTCCGCGGAGGTGTCCTGGCCGCCTCGATGTGGCCCGCCGACGACCTCGACGAGACCTACTCCGACCCCCGGTCGATGCGGCGTACGTTGGTGATGGTCGCCGCCGGTGGCGGTGCTGTCGGTGCCGCTGTCTTCGGCATGTTCGCCTTCGCCGCCGCGCCGGCCGACGCGCCGGTTCCCAGGAATCTTCCGGTCACCGCGGTCACCCAGGTGCCGGGCACTCCGGGCGCCCCCGTCGTCGCCCACGTACGCCGCTGAGCATCGGCCTGGCGACCCGACACGAGACCCGGGCTGCCCATTGTTGGGGCGAGTGGGAAGAATGGGTGTCGTGACGCAGGAACCACAAGACGACCAGTCGCGGCCGATCTCCCGTTGGGCACCACCGTCCGACGTGCCCCCGGCCGGGCAGTCGTCCCCCGACGACCTTGTCGACGACGAGCGGGACACGGCCGAGGTGCCGTTGCCGGGTATGCCGAGACCTGCCGTGGAGCCGGTTCCGGCCGCCGACACCGCTCCGCTGCCGCCGATGGTGCCGCCGCCACCGCCGGGCGGTTCCCTGCCCGGGTTCGACAGTCCGCCCGCGCCGCCACCGTCCTCACCCCGGACCGACTCCTCGCAGCGCCGCCGTGTCCCCGGCCCGATCTGGGCGCTCGCGGCCGCCGTCGCGTTCCTGCTCGGCGTGCTGGGCGGCTATGCCGGCGGCGTACTCGAGGACCAGGACGACATGTCCAGCCTGGCCGGCGGTGGGCTCGAGCCAGGCTCGATCGAGACCGACGCGCCCCTCGAGGGTGACGACGCCAGCATCGTGAAGGTGGCCGCGACGCTGCTGCCCTCGACGGTCCAGATCTTTGCCGAGTACCAGGGCGTCGAGGACGCCGCGACCGGCTCCGGCTTCGTCTTCGACCGGAACGGCCATGTGGTGACCAACAACCACGTGGTCGCCGACGCCGCCAAGGCGAAGGGCAGCATCGAGGTGGTCGACCACAAGGGCCGCCGTTACAAGGCCGACGTGGTCGGGCGCAGCGCGGTCTACGACCTCGCGGTCCTCGACGTTCCCGAGGTCAAGGAGCTCGAGCCGGCCTCGCTCGGCAGCACGTCACGGCTGAGGATCGGTGAGGGCGTCGTCGCCATCGGGTCGCCGCTCGGCCTCAGCTCCACGGTGACCTCGGGCATCGTCAGTGCGCTCCAGCGCCCGGTGAGCACCGGGCAGACCGAGGACGACACCTCCTACATCAACGCCGTCCAGACCGACGCGGCGATCAACCCCGGCAACTCCGGCGGTCCGCTGGTCAACCTCGTCGGCCAGGTGATCGGGGTCAACTCGGCCATCGCGACCGCCGGCGGGGGAGAGGGCGGAGAGGGCGGCAGCATCGGCGTCGGCTTCGCGATCCCGATCGACCAGGTCAAGGTGACCGCCGCGCAGATCCTGAAGACCGGCAAGGCGACCTACCCGATCGTCGGCGCCTCCGTCGACGTGCAGGCCGCCGACCACAACGGAGCGCTGATCTCGGTGGTCGACGCCGGCTCGCCGGCCGCCGCCGGTGGGCTCAAGGACGGCGACCGGGTCACCAAGGTCGGAGACGTCACCGTCACCGATGGGATCGGCATGATCGTCGCCATCCGTGCCCACCAGCCCGGGGAGACGGTCGAGTTCACGGTGATGCGCAACGGCGCCCGCCACGAGCTCAAGATCAAGCTCGAGGCCCAGACCGAGAACCTCGCCTAGACATCGACACCACGCTCCGCCGCGACCAGCTCCCGCACAGCCGGGGCGATCTCGGCGCCGAGGCGCTCGGTGATGGCAGGGTCGTCGCCTCCGATGAGGTACGCGGAGAAGCCGTGCTCCAGGGTGAGTCCGGCCAGATCCTCGACCCACTGGTCCACCGGTCCGTCGAGCAGCCCGCGGCTGGCCGGCTGGAGGGAGACGTTCATGATGTTGAGAAGACGGCGTACGTCGCCGGGCGAGCGGCCCGCTGAGACGGCCGCCTCGTCGATGCGCTCGTTGAGGCCGGGAACCGCGGCCGGACCACCCTCGATGTACTCCATCGTGGGCAGCCACCCATCGGCGTGCGCACCGGTCAGCGCCAGCATCCGGGGCTTGTAGGAGCCGACCCAGATCGGGATGTCGTGGGCAGGGGCGGGGCCCCGCTTGACGCCGTCGGCGACGTAGTAGTCGCCGCGGAAGTGGACGCCGCCGGGGCTGTCGGTGTCCCACACGTCCCGGATGATGCCGATCGCCTCGCGCAGCGCGTCGACCCCCGCGCCGGCGCCGAGCCGGCGACCGCCCATCGCGGCGATCCCGTCCCAGAAGGCCCCGGCGCCGAGTCCGAGCTCGATGCGGCCTCCCGTCAGCCGGTCCAGGGAGGCGACCGCACGGGCGAGCGTCGCGGGCGGGCGCAGCGGCAGGGAGAGGACGTTGCCGGCCAGGTGGATGTGCTCGGTGCGCGCAGCGGCGTACGAGATCAGGGTCCAGGCGTCGAGGAGCGCCGGCTGATAGGGGTGGTCCTGGAAGGTGACCAGGTCCAGTCCGGCTCGGTCGGCGGTGACGGCGAGGTCGACGACGCGTTGCGGCGTCCGTGCGCTGGGGGTGACGAAGGTGCCGAAGAGTAGGTCGTGTCCGTAGTCGCTCATGCTTCCTCCGCCGGGTCGTTGTTCGAGTTGAAGTGTGGTGCGATGTTGAAGTTGTCGCGGAACAGGTTCTGCGGGTCGTAGCGTCGCTTGATCTCCCGCAGCCGATCCAGCGCCCGGTCCCCGAAGGCGTCGGCCAGCCGGCCCGGATCGGTGTCGGTCTCGAAGCTGAGATAGAGACCGTCCAGATGGTTGCGCAAGCCGTCCCAGGCTGCGTCGAGCGCACGCCGGTTCCCGCCGAGACCGGTCACCTGGAAGGCGGCTTCACGATGCGGGAACGCGGTCTCGCCCCGGTCGATCTCGGCGATCGCACCACCCATGGTGCGCAGCTGGAAGAACTGCACACCGCCCGTACGCAGCATGGCGGCCGCGTCGCGCGCGAACTCCGGGGTGAGCGCGGCGATCAGACCCGAGTGCGAGTGCGGCTCCCCATGGCCGTGGTGCCCGTCGCTGCCGACGTCCGGCGCCTGGTTCATGACGTCGGTGTAGCGGGCCAACACCACCTGCTGCTGGACGAGACTGCCGAGGCCGGCGAACGGGTTGAGCCGCTCGATGATGGTCTCGGGGTCGGAGGAGTCGACCAGCCCGTAGAGCTGGATCACCGAACCCCCTGGCTGCGGTGGGCCGGTCACCAGGAACACCGTGGTGTCGCGAGGCGCGGAGGTGGCGATCTCGCCGAAGCGGAGCAGCGCCTCCTCGAGGTCCGGAACGACCAGCATCAGCTGGGCGGAACCGACCTCGGCGACCTCGTGGGCCTGGAGCTCGAAGGCGGTGACCACACCGAAGTTGGCCCCGGCACCGCGTACGCCCCAGAACAGGTCGGGGTTCTCGGTCGCGGTGGCGCGGACCAGCGACCCGTCGGCGAGCACCATCTCGACCGCGATCAGATGGTCGATGGTCAGGCCGTGCTCGCGCGAGAGGAAGCCGATACCGCCCGCGGTCGCCAGACCGCCGACACCGACGCCGCCGTAGTCGCCGGAGCCGATCGCCCAGCCGTACGCGTCGAGGGCCGCGGCCACCTGCTTCCAGGTGGCGCCGGGGCCGATGCGGACCAGGCGCCGCGCCGGGTCGATCACCTCGATCCGGTTCATGGCGCTCAGGTCGATCACGATCCCGCCGTCGTTCGTAGAGCGCCCGCTCACGCCATGGCCGCCGCTGCGGATCCCGAGGGGTAGGTCGGTGTGGCGGCGGGCGAAGCCGATCGCGTCGGACACCTCCGCCGGCGTACGCGGCCGCAGCACCAGGCCTGGGTTTCCGCCGCGCAGATAGGTCGAGCGCACGCTGCGATAGCCCGGGTCGCCCGGCTCCACCGCGCCAGCCGCCAGGGTCGCCGGGATGTCGTCGTAGGCGATCCCCGGCCGGCGCAGCGCGCGCACCGCCGCGGGACGCCGGGGCCTGCCCGAAGCCGGGCCGCCGAGCTCGGCGAGCAGCCCCGCGACCCGGTCGACCTCGGCCTCGGTCGTGGCCGGGACGACCAGCGCACGGCCACCGTGGCCGCTCAGCTCGTCGGAGGTCAGCGAGGTCAGCGAGATCAACGAGGTCAGCGAGTCCGCGGTCGCCCCCGCGGGAGCGACGATCCAGGCGGACGTGTCGGCGAGCAGGCGGGCCCCGGCGAGCTGGTCGAGGTTCTGCCTCGCTTTCTCGGCGACCTGTGGAGACCATCCGTCAGAGGCCGAGGGGTCCGCCGCGCCCGCCGCCTCGATGCCGACGCCGATCTGGATCGCCTTCGTGCTGCCGAGCAGCCAGGTAGCAACGGTCCACGGATCGTCGGCGCCAGGGTCGAGCACGACCAGGTCCAGGCCACCCTCCTCGGCCCGGCGGGCCAGGGAGAGCAGTCGTTCCGGGGCGAGGCCGGGAGCGAGGGCGACGCCCAGTTCGATCGTCATGCACATCCTCCAATACGCGGTGTTGAAGATCGTATGTGAAACAGACGATTGGTTCAACAGCAGGAATTGCTAGGATGTTCCCGTGACCACGAACGCAGACGAGCAGACCGATGCCGACCTCGGATGGAGCCTCGGCACCCTGCTGCGCGGCTACCGGGAGCACGTCAACGCCGCGATCGGTGAGTTCCCGCACGGGCAGCGCGGCTACGAGACGATGTGCGCGGTCGTCCGGGGCGACCAGCCCAGCCAGCTCGCCCTGGCGACCCACCTGGGCATCGATCGCACGGTGATGACCTACCTCGTCGACGACCTGGTCGAGGCCGGACTGGTCGAGCGGCGTGCCAACCCCGCCGACCGTCGCCAGCGCCAGGTGGTCGCGACCGAGGCCGGCGCGGAGGCTGTCGCCGCGCTGTGCCGCCAGGTCGCCGCGGCCGAGGCGGGCGTGCTCTCCGGTCTGGAGCCCGAGGAGCGCGGCATGCTGCGCCAGCTGCTCCGGAAGGCGGCCGGCGCGGCCCCCGCGCACAGCCCGGAAGCCTGTGCGGTGGTCACCGGCGAGGACCCCGAGGCGTGAAAAGACGCGAAGAGCTGCTCGGCAGCATGCCTGGCAGCTCTTCGCGTTGTTGTGGGGAAGGTTTAGTTGTGGGGGTTGAGGTTGCTGTGACTCAAGAAGCGTCCGGCGTGGCAGCGGGCGCGGGCGCCTCGGCCTCGACGAACGGGTGGTCGGCCACAAAGGCCTTGGTCTGCGAGTACATGTCATCGATGAACTTCTCGAGGACGCTGGACTCAACGCGCCACTGGCCGCGTCCGCCGATCTTGATGGCGGGGAGCTCACCACGGCGGACAAGGGCATAGACCTGTGCGCTCGAGGTGTTGAGCACCTCGGCGACGTCGGCAAGAGTCAGGAAGCGGGGGGTACCAGACATAAGGATCAGTC
Source organism: Nocardioides sp. NPDC127514 (assembly GCF_040302125.1). Taxonomy (NCBI): domain Bacteria; kingdom Bacillati; phylum Actinomycetota; class Actinomycetes; order Propionibacteriales; family Nocardioidaceae; genus Nocardioides; species Nocardioides sp. NPDC127514. The sequence goes on from NZ_JBEORF010000003.1 coordinate 7,185, forward strand.
TCCCAGACTCTGCAAGCGGCCGTAAACCATCGCGCCAACCTGTTAGTCCGCATTAGGTACTGTTGCGCTGCTTTGTGGATGCGTGGTGGGTGAACCGTGAAGCAGAGACGCGCTAGGCAGCGAACAGCAGATACAACCCACCAACAGTGAAGCCGACCATCGTGAGCAGAAGCGGGATCTGCCCGGTCACCAGGTGCTGCGGCGGAAGCACCTGGAGCGCCCGGATGTGGGCCGACCAGACCCCCAGCACGTGTCCGATGATCACCGCGGCCACCTTGATGACGGCCAGCAGCGTCGCGTGGAAGGCGAAAAAGTAGGAGACCGGCAGGTCCGCGGTTCCGAACCAGTCGCTTCCGTTTCCGAACGGATCCGAGGCGTTGCGCAGCGTTGCCAGCCCGCTCTCCCAGAAGTAGCTGAGGTAGTGGGCCACCACGTAGCCGACGATGATCGGCACCAGCGATGGCGCCAGCTCGCCGGGCAGCGCCCGGCGCGGCACGTCCCCGACGCCGGTCATCATCGTCCCGGCGCAGTAGAAACCGGCTACGAGCAGCGGGAACGCGATCAGGGCGACGTTGCTGATCAGGTAGGCGGTGCTGCCCGAGATCTCCGGGTTCTGCACGAACTGGAGCCATGGCGGCGACTCCCGGTAGGAGTCGTAGACGATGGTGCCGAAGAGCACCGAGACGACCGCGACCAGCCCTGGCGTCGGACGCAGGGTGTCCAGGTTGCCGAGCGGGGTCCGCAGGACCAGGTTGCCGGCCTGCGTACGTCCCCACACCGACAGCCGCGCGGTCAGCGACGAGTAGACCTCGAACGGGTCGCAGCGCTCCAGGAACTCCTCGCCGAAGAGCACGCCGCCGAGGATCATCACGGCCAGGTAGACGGCCAGCCAGAGACGTACGGGGCCGAGATAGTTGTTCTCGGGGTAGACCAGCTCGAGCCAGGCGAAGGCGAGCAGCGTGAACGCCGCCGGCCAGTAGCCGAGCCGCTCGGGCAGCCGCAGCGGCGGATCGCCGGCACCGCGCAGCCACGTCAGTCCGGCCACGATCGTGCGGGCCGGGCTGATCGCCCGGAAGACCCGCCCGAAGAGCAGGGAGAACGGGACCAGGCCGACCCACAGCCAGACGTACGTCATCCCGAAGATGGGGTTGTTGGCGTTGTCGGAGCCGGCGAAGGCGACCAGCACGAAGTAGGCGAAGATCAGCAGCCCGACGACGCGCCACAGTGCGATCCAGGCGGGGGAGTCGACGACACGCCCGAGACGGGGCACCGGCCATCCGCGTGGATTCCGTACGCCCACCGCCTGACCCTCGGCGGCGCGCTTGGTGGTCAGCACCAGCAGCCCGAAGGAGACGAGGAGGGCGAGGACTGCGCCCGCGATGACGTACTCGAGCGGCAGCGGGAGGTCCTGGCGACCACCCACGCCGTGGGTGAGGATCACTTGACCTCGAGGGTGACGATGGTCTTGCCGAGGGTGTGAGACTCCACCTCGTACTGACCAGGGATGTCGAATGCGCCCAGGCTGATCCGCGTGGTGCCCACGCCGTAAGCGGCGGACTGCTCGGGGTCGGAGTGCACGTGGATCTCGCCGGCGGCGTCGGCGGTCACGTCGAGCTCGACTCCGTGGCCGACGGGGACGTCGATCTGGGTCCCGTGCGGGTCGACCGAGTCACCGGAGAAGTTGATCTCGACGACCACCGGGTCGCTGTCTTTGCTGGGCTCGGTGGCGACGTCGTTTCCGCAGGCTGTCGCGGCGCACGCGATCCCGCAGATTGCTGCCACGACCGCGATGATCCGGGCCGTGAGGCGCATTGCTCCCCCGTTTCGTGGGCTAAGTTCAAGCTGGCGTCTGCCACAATCGCACATGAACCAAAGAGGGGGCTGAGAGGGCATGAGGAGGCAGCGTGAGTGACCGACTTCGGCCACGCGAGGTGGCTTTCCTGGACGGGGAGACGCTGGCGGTGCCGCACCAGGTGGCGAGCATCGAGCTGATCGAGCCCAAGTCCGACGGCTTCGACTACGGCGCGTTCCTCGAGCACGTCGAGGACCGGCTGGCCTTCGTGCCCCGCTACCGCCAACGGGTCCGTGTCGTGCCCGGCCGCATCGCCTACCCCGTCTGGGCGGACGACGACCGTTTCGACCTCACCTACCACGTACGCCGCTCCGCGCTGCCCCGTCCGGGCTCGATGGATCAGCTCCTCGACCTCGCCGGACGGATCGTCTCCCGGCCCCTGGATCGCTCCCGGCCGTTGTGGGAGCTGTACGTCATCGAGGGCCTGGCCGGGGACCGGGTCGCGCTGATCACCAAGACCCACCAGGCGCTGGTGGACGGTGCCGAGACCGTCGACCTGGTCCAGCTGCTCCTCGACGACAAGCCCGAGGTCGGGCCGATCGTGCCGGACCTGTGGGAGCCGCCGGAGCCGCAGTCGAGCGCGCGTCTGGTCGCGGGTGCGGTCTTCGACGCAGTCACCTCGGTCAGCGGCCTGACCGGCACCGCACGCAGCCTGGGCGGCTATGCCCTGGGGCGGGTCACCGGGGTGGCGAAGGATGTCCAGAACGCGGGCGTCGGCATCGCCCGGGCGCTCAGCCGCCGCACGCCGGAGCGGCCGACACCGCTCAACGGGACGCTCTCCCAGCAGCGGCTCGTGGTCACGCTCCAGGCCGACCTGGCCGACTTCCGCCGCATCCGGGACACCCACGGCGGCACCGTCAACGACGTCATCCTGGCTGCCGTCACCGGCGGTCTGCGCGCCTGGCTGATGACCCGGCAGCAGTCCTTGGCCGGCGTACGCCAGGTGCCGGCGCTGGTGCCGGTCTCGGTGATCGACGAGGAGCTCGACCCCACCCAGCTCGGCTCCGCGGTGGCGCCCCACTTCGTGGTGCTCCCGGTCGCGGAGCCGTCGCCGGTGGTCCGTCTCCACCAGGTGTCCTACTCCTTCGAGCAGCACCAGGCGCACGCCCGCACGGTCAGTGCGCAGCGGCTCGCCGGGATCAGCGGCTTCGCCCCGGCGACCTTCCACGTGATCGGCTCCCGGGTGGCCGCGGAGAGCGAGCACGACTACCTGCTCTCGGTGTGCAACGTGCCCGGACCGCAGGAGCCGCGCTATGCCGCCGGCTCCCGGCTGGTCGCCTCCTATCCCATCCACCCGCTGGCCGAGGGGCACACCCTCGCGATCGGGGTGACCTCCTACGACGGGCAGGTCTTCTTCGCGATCACCGCCGACCGCGACCTGGTGCCCGACGCGTCGCTGGTCGGCCAATGCATCAGCGAGGCCCTCGACGAGCTCCTCGACACCGTCTCCGGACGCCGGTTCCGGGCGCCCCGGGGCCTGCGCGTGGTCAAGAACTCCGGCGAGTGAGGCAGAATCCGACCCGTGACCCGCATCTACGTACCCGCCACGCTCGAGCTCCTCGCTGACTGGTACGCCAAGGGCGAGCTGCCCGGCACCGCCGACGGCTACGCGGCCCCCGACGACAGCGAAGAGGCCGAGTACGCCGCCCTGATGAGCGCCGCCGACGACTCGGCGGCGCTCCTGGCAGGTCCCGGGCGCAGGGTCGTGATCGTCGTCGACGCCCCTGCGGCTCTGGGCGATCAGGTGGTTCCGCTCAAGCTGGTCGCCGCGGTCCACGCCGACCTGGCGGATCGCCCGGCCGACGCGGACCCCGACGAGGATCTGGGCTGGTTCGCGACCCAGGAGATCCCCGACCTGATCGGCTAGATCACCGCTCGTTCCACCAGGTCTCGGTGTCGACGCCCTGATACGGCGGGACCTTGACGGTGCGGGCGCCGGCCTTGCCGCCGATGGTGACGGTGCGGTAGCTGACGTTGTTCGACCGGGTCCGCTCGTAGAGGTTGCCGTCGGGGTTGACGGTGACCTTGATCCGGTACGTACCGTTCTTGACCTTGCTCAGGTCGAAGGCCTGGGTCTGGGCCTGGTTGTAGGTGTCACCCCAACCCGTCGGCATGCTCTCCCGCAGCCAGAGTGCGGACTTCTCGCCGCAGGCCGACTCCAGGCCGGTCTGGCTGGGCCGCAGCGTCGCGCCGGGCACGGTCAGGTCCACCGGGTCGGTGGGCGCGAGGCACCAGGACTGCTTGCCGCTGGTCGAGATGACCTTGTCCTTGGCGTCGACCAGTTCGTACTTGGCGAAGTCGAGGAAGTGCCAGTGGTTGTGCTCGGGAGCCTCGTGGAACTCCATGGTGCCGGTCTTCTTGACCCCGACCTGCTTACCGTCGCGGTAGAACATCTGGTAGGCGTCCATGACCGGCGCGGTGCCGCGGCGGAAGCCCTCCACGATCATCGGCGCGGGGCCGGCGTTCCACTCGTTGGCGGCGAAGTTGAGGCGGTCGGTGCCGCCTTCGTCTACCTCGGTCGAGATCTGCCAGGCGGGCAGCGAGATGAGGTCGGGCAGGGTGTCCCTCTTGGGCTTGCCCGGCGTGATCTCGCCGCGGGCGCCGCCCAGCGGGAGCCGGCCGCGGCCGTTCTCGCCGCCCTCCAGCGTCTCTCGCGGCACCACGGTGCGGGCGCCCTGGCCGTCGTCGGCTCCGTGGGCCGCCATGGCGCCCATGCCGACGCCTCCCTCGCCGCCTTCCCCTTCGCAGTTGCCGTCGGGGCACTGGTCGACGATGACCAGGTTCTGCTTGGCGGTGCGGTTGGACGTCGACAGCCCGAGGAAGTCGGCGACCGGTTTGTCGATGCTCATCGTCATGACGAGCTCGGTCTCGCCCTTGGTCTGGAAGCCGAGGTCGGAGACGGTCGGGACCGCCATGCCGCGCTCGATGCCGTACAGGACGCCCTTGGTGAACCAGTTGCCGCCGCAGAACTCGGGGTAGACCGGGCCGGTGGCGCCGTCGGTCTGCACCCGCTGCCGGTCATAGCCGCCGGGGCAGAGCGGGCGCTTCTCGTCGAGGATCACCTTGCCGGACTTGCTCTTCAGGGTGACCCGGAGCCCGTTCTTGAAGCCCTTCATGCCGTCGACGATCGCGGCCGGCGCGGTCGTGGTGGTGCGCTTCTTGCCCCGGATGACGGTCTTGGTCAGCTTGACCGGTTTGTCATAGGCCGACTGCGTCGCGCGGAACTCGAAGCCTGCGTCGTAGGCGGCCAGCCAGACCGACGGCTGGACGTACGCCTCCCCGCCCCAGGCCTCGACCTCGACGGTGTCCGAGGCGGCCACGAGCTTGAGTGCTCCCTTGCCGGTGCTGCCGCTCGCGGGACCGGAGTTCGCCGTCACCGTCGTCGTGACGACGAGTGCGGCTGCCACCAGCCCGATGCCGGCCGAGACCAGCTGCCGAGTGCGAGTACGAGGTTTGACCATCGAGATGCCCCTCCAGTGTGTGGCCCGAATCCCTCCTGATCCGGGGCCCGAGTACCGGCAACTTATTGCCAGCCACCTATTGGGACGGTTAACTTTTCGATCCGGTTGCATCGGATCGAGAGAATCACCGAGAGAGGTACGCCGCTCCGACCGCCTGCTCGAGGTCGAAGGCCTTGAGCATCAGCTCCTCGACGTACTCCTCGAGCTTGGCGCCGACCAGCGGCACGGGCACCTTGATGTTCAGCCGCACGCTCTCGGTGGTGCGCCCGTCGGACTCGGACAGCGAGATGTTGCCGCGCAGGGTGGCCAGGCCGCCGGGGACGGTGATGTCGACGACGGCGACGGTGTCAGAGGACCAGACCTCGTTCTGATGGACGGTGAGGTCGCCGGAGACGATGCGCTTCGCGAAGGAGGGTACGCCGACGGTCGACTGCACCCGGTCGATCCGGACCTCCCGCGGCGCACCGCCGATGGTCACCCGGCGACGGAGCGCTCCCTGGGCGTCGGCGACCCGCTCGCGGAAGCCCGGATCAGCGAGCATCGCGGACACCTCGCCCATGCGGGCGTCGTAGACGAGCTCGTGCTGAAGGGTCGTCGTCATTGCCGAATCCTTTGGGGCTCTTCTGCGGGTTGGGATGGGGGATGAGGAGGCTCAGGCGGCGAGCCAGCGGGTGCCTACCTCATGCTCCTTCTCGAGTGCCTTCTTGAAGATCGAGAGGATGAGATCCTCCAGCTTTCCGCTGACCAGGGGCACATTCACGGTAGCGGTCAGGGTGACCGTCTCGATGGTCTTCGTGCCGTTCTCAGCCAGCCGTGCGATGCCGGAGAGCGAGCCCGGCTTGCCCGGAAGCGTGACCTTGAGGTCGCCGGAGGTGAAGTCGCCCGACCAGATCTCGTCCTGGTGCACCTCGATGGTGTCGCCGACGAACTTCTTCGCGAACCCGGGCACTCCGCTGACCGCCTGGGCGTAGCGGATGCTCACCGTCGAACCGGTGATCGCCACGCTCTTGGACAGCGCGTGCTGGGCGTCGCAGACCTGCTCGCGGAACGCCGCGTCGGAGAGCATCCCCGAGACGGCTGCGATCGGCGCGTCGTAGGCCAGGTCGATCGACAGCTTCTTGCTCATAACCACACATCATGACGCCTAGTGCGGTCAGAGTCATCAACAGAGCCGCCGAGAGAACGGACACATTCCAGGAGTATGCTCTTTACCCCCAGGGTGCTGAGAGGTCGTCAGCCTATGACTCACATCGGCGATTCCTTCGGATCCAGCCGCCTACTCAGAGCCCTCGCGGGATACCGTGACTGGTGTGTCAACGGAGACGCATATCAAACCTGTCCAAGCTCAGCAGAACGTCCTGCAGAACCGCCTGCCGAGCACCACCTACTTCCGCCACGTAGCCCCTGAGGAGCTCACCGGCCGCAGCGAGGCTGATCTCGCCGGCGCGGTGGGATCGCATCTGGCGCTGGCAGCGAACCGCCCGCAGGGCACCGCCGCCGTGCGCATCCTCACCCCGACCACCGCCGCAGACGGTTGGTCCGCCGGAGGCCGCAGCGTCGTCGAGATCGTCGTCGACGACATGCCCTACCTCGTGGACTCGGTCAAGACCGAGCTCTACCGTCGTGGCCTCGACGTACATCTCGTCGTCCACCCCGTCATCGACGTCGCCCGTGACGTGACCGGTGCGCTCGAGGGGGTGAACGAAGGCGACATCAGCGAGTCGTGGATGCACATCGAGATCGACCGTCTCGCGCCCGACGCCGCCAAGGAGATCGTCTCGGGCCTCGAGGGAGTCCTCGAGGACGTACGCGAGGTCGTCGAGGACGAGCCGAGGCTGCACCGCCGGCTGGCGGAGATCGCGGCCGGCCTGCGCTACACCCCGCCCAACAGCGTGCCGCGCGAGGAGGCCTCCGAGGCCGCCGAGCTGCTGGCCTGGCTGGCCGAGGACCACTTCCTGCTGACCGGCTACCGCGAGTACCGCCTCGACGGCGACTACCTGCGCGGTCGCTCCGGCACCGGCCTGGGCATCCTGCGCGCCGACCCGCCGCAGGCACCCGACCACGGCAAGATGCCGCCCAAGGTCGCCGCCCACGCCCGCGACAAGGTCATGCTCGTCCTGGCCAAGGCCAACTCACGCTCGACCGTCGGGGAGCCCGCCTACCTCGACCACGTCGGCATCAAGATCTTCAACGGCGCCGGCGAGGTGATCGGCGAGCACCGCTTCCTCGGCCTCTTCACCACGAAGGCGGCCCGGCAGTCGGTGACCCGGATCCCGGTCGTACGCGGCAAGGTCGCCGCGGTCCTCGACCACACCGGCTACGACGCCCGCAGCCACACCGGCAAGGCGATGCTCGACGCGATGGAGTCCTACCCCCGCGAGGAGCTGTTCCACGCCTCCACCGAGGAGCTGATGGACCTCGCCGAGGCCGCGCTGGGAGCGATCGAGCGTCGCATCCTGCGGGTGGCCGTCCGGCCCGACACGTACGGGCGCTATGTCTCGGTGCTCGTGTCGCTGCCGCGTGACCGCTACAACACGACGGTCCGCGAGCGGTTCTCGAAGGTGCTTCTCGACGCGCTCGGCGGCACCGACCTGGAGTTCACCGTACGCATCAGCGAGTCGACCACCGCCCGGGTGCACTTCGTGGTCCACGGCACCACCGAGTCGCTGGGGAAGGCCCTGGACACCCCGGGGCTGGTCGACAGCCTCGAGTCGCGGCTGCGCAAGGCCGCGCGGAGCTGGCGCGACGACCTGGTCAGCGCGGTCATCGCCCATGCGGGCGAGGACGGCGCCGCCCGGCTCGCGCACGTGCTCGACGCCTTCCCGGAGGCGTACAAGGAGGACTTCGACGCCGACACCGGCGCCGCCGACCTGACCCGGCTCGAGATGCTCTCGCACCAGGGCGAGGCGGTCGACTTCTCCTTCTACAAGGACCCGGAGAGCCCTGGCGGTTTCCGGATCAAGATCTTCCGCACCGGTGGCCCGCTCTCGCTGTCCCTGATGCTCCCGATCCTGTCCTCGTTCGGCTTTGAGGTCACCGACGAGCGGCCCTACGACCTCGAGGGCGTCGGCACGTCCGGGTCGGAGGAGTGGTTCATCTACGACTTCGGGCTCGCCTACCCCGGCACCCCGGTCGGCACGCCCACCCAGCTGGTCGCCGCGCTGCACCAGGCCTGGTCCGGTCGCAGCGAGATCGACGGTCTGAACGCGCTCGTCCTCGCGGGACTCGACCACGGTCAGGTCACCATGCTGCGTGCCTATGGCCGCTACCTGCGCCAGGCCGGCACTCCGAGCTCGTTCTTCTCGATCGGCAACGCGCTGTGCACCAACCCGGGCATCGCCCGGCAGATCGTGGAGCTGTTCGAGACCCGTTTCGACCCCACGCTCACCACGCGTGACGAGACGAAGCGGGCCGAGGCGATCATCGAGGCCCTCGACGACGTGGCGAGCCTGGACCAGGACCGGATCCTGCGCAGCTACGTCACCGCGATCCTGGCGACGACGCGGACCAACTACTACCGCGGGCGCAGCTACCTCGCGTTCAAGTTCGACCCGCAGCAGCTGCCCGACCTGCCGCTGCCGCGGCCGGCGTACGAGATCTTCGTCTACTCGCCCGACGTCGAGGGCGTGCACCTGCGCTTCGACGCCGTGGCCCGTGGTGGGCTGCGGTGGAGCGACCGGCGCGACGACTTCCGCACCGAGGTGCTCGGGCTGGCGAAGGCGCAGCAGGTCAAGAACACCGTGATCGTGCCGGGCGGCGCGAAGGGTGGCTTCGTCCCCAAGGGCGTGGCCGGTCCGGACGCGTACGTCACGTTCCTGCGTGGTCTCCTCGACGTCACCGACAACCGGGTGGACGGTGAGATCGTGCCGCCGCCCGACGTGGTGCGCCACGACGCCGACGACTCCTACCTCGTCGTCGCCGCCGACAAGGGCACCGCGACGTTCTCCGACCTGGCCAACTCGGTCGCGGCGGAGTACGACTTCTGGCTCGGCGACGCGTTCGCCTCCGGCGGCTCGGCGGGCTACGACCACAAGGCCATGGGCATCACCTCCCGTGGCGCCTGGGTCTCGGTGCAGCACCACTTCAAGCGGCTCGGCATCGACCCCCAGACCGATGAGATCACCGCGGTCGGCGTCGGGGACATGTCCGGTGACGTCTTCGGCAACGGCATGCTGCGCTCGGACCGCATCCGGCTCGTGGCCGCCTTCGACCACCGGCACATCTTCATCGACCCCACGCCCGACGCGGCGGTGGGCTTCCAGGAGCGGAAGCGGCTCTTCGAGATGCCCCGGTCGACCTGGGAGTCCTACGACACCTCACTGATCTCGGCGGGCGGCGGCGTGTGGTCGCGGCAGCTGAAGTGGGTGCCGATCAGCCCCGAGGTGCGGCAGGCGCTCGGTCTGGCGACCGACGTCAAGCGGCTCACGCCGCAGGAGCTGATCAGCGCGATCCTGCGGGCGCCGGTCGACCTGCTGTGGAACGGTGGGATCGGGACGTACGTCAAGGCGTCCAGCGAGACCGACGCCGACGCCGGTGACCACGCCAACGACGGGGTCCGCGTGGACGCCGCCGAGCTGCGGGTGCGGGTCGTCGGTGAGGGCGGCAACCTGGGCATCACCCAGGCCGGCCGCGTCGAGTTCGCCCGCAAGGGTGGGCTGATCAACACCGACGCGATCGACAACTCCGCCGGTGTCGACACCTCCGACCACGAGGTCAACCTCAAGATCCTGCTGGACCGTGAGGTACGCGCGGGCTCGCTGACGCTGGCCGCGCGTGACGAGCTCCTCGAGGAGATGACCGACGAGGTCGCCGCGCTGGTGCTGGCCGACAACGAGGCCCACAACGTGACCCTGACCCGTGCGGTGGCCTCGGCCCCGCAGCTCCTGGAGGCTCACGAGCGCCAGATCGCGGAGTGGGTCACGGCAGGCCTGCTCGACCGCGACGTGGAGGGCCTGCCCTCCTCGACCGAGGTCGCGCGCCGTTTGGAGGCGGGGGAGGGGCTCACCGCCCCCGAGCTCGCCGTCGTGCTCGCCTGGACCAAGATCGAACGCCGGCGCGAGCTGGTCGCCAAGGGCGTCCCCGACCCGGCCGCGGACCCGGAGATGACGGAGCGCCTGGTGGCGTACTTCCCGACCGCGATCCGCGAGCGGTTCCCCGAGGCCATCGTGGATCACCCGCTGCGGTGGGAGATCTGGGCGACCTCGGCGGTCAACGAGGAGGTCAACCTCGCATTCGGGACGCTCGACGCGCAGTCACGGTGAGCACCGTGCCGGCGAGCAGGAGCGAGATGCCGAGCGCGGCGAACACCCACGACGGGCCGCCGGTATCCGGCAGCGAGCTCTGAGGTGAGGTCTCCGTCGGCGGTCCCGGGTTCGGGGCCGTCGGCGGATTCTCATTTCCGCCGGGGATCGGCACGTCGGTCGGGTCCGGCGTGGGCGTCGGGTCCGGGGTCGGCGTGGGATCCGGGGTCGGGTCCGGGGTCGGTGTCGGGTCCGGTGTGGGGCTCGGCGAGGGAACCTCGTCGACCCTGAAGTCCTGTCCGCCACGGATCTCGCCGGCCGAGGTGATCGTGACCGTACGCGAGGCCTCGCCGACGACCCGCATCCCATCGGGTGCGGTGACGGTGATGGTGTAGTCGCCCGGCGGGAGACCCTCGACGATGTAGCCGCCCGCGTCGTCGGTGGTGGCGGTGACCGGGCCGTCGGGCCCGTCGACCGTGACGGTGACGCCGGCGACCGGGTCTCCGGTGGAGGCGTCGGTGACCCGGCCCGTGATCGTGCCGGGGCGGGTGAGGTCGAAGTCGACCCCGGTGACGTCGCTCGTGGCCACGGTGACCGGTCGCGTGGTGGCGCCGGTGTATCCCTCGGGTGCGTCGATCTCGGCGGTGTAGTCGCCGGGCGGCACCCCGTCGAGCCGGTAGCTGCCGTCGCCGTCGGTGACGGTGGTGATCGGGTCGCCGCCGCCGGCGGGGACCAGGCGCACCTGGACGCCGCCGAGCCCGCTGCCGCCGCCGGTCACGGTGCCGGAGACGCCGGCCAGCTGGTTGACCACGAAGTCCTGGTCGGTGATGGGGGTGTCGTCGACGGTGATGTCGGAGCGGGTCGTACCGTCGGGGCCCGCGGTGTAGCCCTCGGGCACCGTCAGGGTCACCGAGTAGCCGGTGCCGACCGCGTTGTCGTCGAAGAGATAGCTGCCGTCGGTGCCGGTGGTCGTGGTCGCGGTGGTCCCGTCGGGCCGGGTGAGGGTCACGGTCGCGCCCGGGACCGGAGCGCCGGCGTCGTCGCGTACGGTGCCGCTGATCGCCTGCGGGATCACCTGGCGCACCTCGAAGTCGGCCCGGGAGGCGGGGTCGCCGTCCTCGCCGCGGTTGCTGACGGTCGCCTCGGTCTGCCCGACGATCGCGCATCCGTCGGGCTGGCTGAGCCGGACGGTGTAGCCGTCCTGGGTGGCGAAGTCGCCGAAGGAGTAGGTGCCGTCGGCGGCGGGGCTCGTGGTGGCCAGCGTCTCCCCGTAGGGCGAGACGAGGGTGAGCACCGAGCTCTCGACCGGGCAGGACCCGGAGGTCGACACGTCGGCGACGGTGCCGCCGATCGGCCGCGCCCGGCTGACGAACCAGGTCTGGTAGACCGGGAACCCGGCCCGGCGGGTGAAGACGAAGGTCAGGCTGGTGAGCCGGATGTCGGGCTCGTACCAGCCGCTGGCGCCGTTGGTGTCGGTGGCGGTGGGGTTGCCGGTCAGCGTCGAGGTCGCCGGGTTCCAGGTCGGCTGGTCGGTGCCACCGGCGTAGTTGAACGGCCCCTGGAACCACGAGGAGATCTCCGTGGCCGGGACGTCCTCGCCGTTCTCGTCGGTCGCCTGGACCTGGACCTGGTCGGAGTCGATGTCACCGAGCACGAACGCCCAGCCGGTGTCGGGCGTGGGGTTCGCGAAGGCGTACGTCGTGGTCGAGGCGCCTGTCGGGGTGTCGGCCTTCGGGCGCAGGTTGATGTAGGCCGAGTTGCGGCTAGATCCGTACTTCGCTCCGGGAGGCGTGCTGGCGTCGAGGAACGTGCTCGCGCCGCTGGGAAGGGCGACGTTGGCCCGGGAGTCGCTGGCCATCTGAGCCGCGGGGAAGCCCGCGGACCGCTGGGTCATCGTGGTGGAGTAGTCGTTGGACGTCCCGGAGACGGGCGCCCATTCGGCCCACGAGTCGGTCACGGCGTGAGCCGGTCCCGGGGACATCACCGTGACGAACACGCCGGCCAGAAGTGCCAACGCCAGACAGGCCCGGTTGAACATTGCGAGGGGATCCTTTGCTTCCGAGGAGCAAAACGTTGCGTTGGGGGACTTTGAGAAGGTTAGCCTTGCGGAACCGGATTTTTACGCTCTGAAGTGCGTGTGTGGCCGAGGTTGTCGTCGTTCGAGGCCAGGGTCTGCCAGTCCGCGGGGCGCGGGATCGATCTCACCGAACGGGCGAGCGTGGGGATGAGAGCGGCGAGAGCGACCAGCGCCGTGACCGCGAGCACCGCGGTGGTGCCGTCGGTGACGGCGAGCAGTGCCCCGGCCAGGGCGGGCGCCAGCGGGATCGAGAGCATGGAGACGAACTGGGCCGCGGACTGCACGCGTCCGACCAGCTCCGGTGGGGTGATCGCCATCCGGTACGCCGAGACGCCGGCGTTGCCTGCGGGGTTGAGGAAGAGGCCGACGGAGACCGCCAGGGCCATCACCGCCGGGTGGGTCCAGAACGCCAGCGGGATCGAGAGCGGCACGAAGCTCCACGCGACCAGGGCGGTGAGTCTGCCCGTCGGGATCCTGTCGATGAGCCAGGGAGCGACCAGCGCGCCGAGGATCCCGCATGCTCCGATCGCCGCCTCCGCCAGTCCGATCTGCCAGGCCGGGAACCCGGCCTCGATCAGTCGCAGCAGGGCCATGAAGAAGAGCGCGTTGACGGCGAGGTTGGCGGCGGGCCCGAAGAAGAGCAGCGTACGTAGGAATGGCTGCCGCCAGCTGTAGCGCAGTCCGGCGACCAGGTCGGCCGAGGCCTTCTCGCGAGGCACGCGGGCGAGAGCGGGCGGGGCCGAGAGGTCGGCTCGGACGCGTCCGAGGAGCAGCCAGCCGGCGGCGTACGCGATGGCGTTCCCGGCGAACGGCGCCCAGCGGGTGACGCCGAGCAGCACGCCGCCGAGCGGCCCGCCGAGCAGTCCGGCGATGTGCTGGCGTGCCTGCTGCTGGGAGAGGGCCGTCGGGAGGTCGTCGGCCGCGACGACCGATCTGATCGCTGAGTTCTCGGCCGGGAGGAAGAGCCCGTTGAGCGCTCCGGTGAGGAGGGCCACGAGGAGCAGGTGGGGGAGGGTGAGCGAGCCGAGGATCCCGGCGACCGCGAGCGAGGCGTACAGGACGATGCCCGACCCGTGCGCGAACCGCATGATCCGCAGCCGATGGCGGCGGTCGGCGATCACCCCGGCGGGCAGCAGCATGCCCACCATCCCGATGAGGTGGATCGCCTCCGCGGACGCGGCCCAGAAGGCGGATCCGGTCATCGCGTAGGCGACCAGGGGCATCGCGAAGAGGCTCACCCGGGTCCCGAGCTCGGCGACGGTGGCACCGATCCAGAGGGCGGTGAAGTCGTGGTTGCGGGCGAGCTGGCGGTAGGAGGGCATACTCGCACCATAGGGTGCGCAAGATATGTTGCGCAATATGTGTTGCGGAATTCTGTAGACTGCGGCCATGGCTACGTACGACGACCCGCGGATCCTGCGCGCGATCGCCCACCCGACTCGCAACCGGGTGCTGCACGAGCTGTCCGCAGCGGGATCCCTCCGCGCCGCGGATGTCGCGCAGCGCACCGGCATCCCGGCCAACCAGGCCAGCTTCCACCTGCGCCAGCTGGCGAAGTACGGCCTGGTGGAGGTCGACCCCGACGCCGGCCGGGACAAGCGCGACCGTGTCTGGCGGCTCACCGACGACGACATCACCATCAGCCCGAGAGAGATGGTCCAGCAGCCCGGAGGCGAGGCGGCGTACACGGTGTTCCAGCGCAGCTCCGTCGCCTGGGGCCACCACCTGGTCGACGAGGCCTTCAAGGTCTCTCCGGAGGACGATCCCGCGAAGCGTTACGTGTCGGAGTCCTCCCTGCGGCTGACCAGCGACGAGGCGCTCCAGCTGCAGCAGGAGCTGAACCAGATCGTGGCGCGCTACCGCGACACCGGCCGCCAGCCATCCGGCGAGGAACGGGACCTCTACTCGGTCTACCAGATCGTCCAACCGATGCCGGACCTGGCCGGTGAGCCCGATCCGGAGGCGGCGACGTGAGTCATGTCTCAACGCGCGCCTCAGGCCTGCTCCTACTCGCGAGTCACCGAGAAGTTGGTTTACCGTCCGAAGTCGCGGCCATTCCAGGACGCCAGTAGGGAGATAGACGAACGATGAGCACGAGCCAGATCGCCGAGAAGCGCGAGGTCCGCGAAGCCAACCGAGTCGAGGGCCACAACGCCCGGTCCTGGCTCCTGGTCTCCGCGATGCGTACGGAGATTTTCGATGACGCCCAGCTGAGCCGAGCCGACCAGATCATCCTCGACATGGAGGACGCGATCGACACCTCCCTCAAGTCGCAGGCGCGCGAGAACGTGACCAGCTGGCTCAAGGGTGGCGGCCGTGCCTGGGTGCGCATCAACGACTGGACCACCGAGGACTGGAGCGAGGACCTCGCGGCGCTGGCCGGGATCGAGACGCTCGCCGGGGTGATGCTCGCGAAGACCGAGTCGCCGGACCAGGTGACCGACACGTTCCAGCGGCTCGGCGGCTCGACCCCGGTGATCCCGCTGCTCGAGTCGGCGCTGGGGATCGAGGACGCCGCGACGATCGCTCGCGCCCGCGGTGCCTATCGGCTCGCGTTCGGCTCGGGTGACTACCGCCGCGACACCGGTGCAGAGAACGACCCGCTCGCGATGGCCTACCCGCGGACCAAGCTCGTCCTCGCCTCGCGGATCGGCAACCTCCCGGGCCCGATCGACGGCCCGACCGTCGGCAGCAGCCACCCGCTGCTCCGTGAGCAGGGCGCCGACGGCGTCGCGATGGGCATGACCGGCAAGCTCTGCCTCGATCTCGAGCAGCCCGCGGTGATCAACGAGTCGTTCAGCCCGTCCCCGTCGGACGTGACCTGGGCCTACGAGTTCCTCCACAAGTTCGAGGAGGGTGGCCGCGTGATCCGCGACGGCAGCGACAAGCCCCGTCTGGCCCGCGCCGAGACGATCAAGCGCCGTGCCGAGCTTTTCAAGATCAAGCCGGACACCGAGGCCTACGACGCCCCCTCCTTGGGGCCGAGCGTCTACTGATCGACGCCGACTCGGCGCTCTGGGATGGGACAGACGCGCCGGGTCGGCACGGCTCAGCTAGCGTTGATGTCGTGGATCTGCAGCAGCGCATCAATGACCGGGCCGGTGAGATTCTCCTGTTCGCCGTCACCCCGCCGAGGGTGACGACGGCACCCGAGAGGGTGCAGCAGATCGCGGAGGTCACGCTCGAGCGGATCCGGCCCCTCGATGTCGACGGGCTGATCCTCTACGACATCGACGACGAGTCCGACCGCAACCCCGAGGAGCGACCGTTCCCGTTCGTACGCACCCTCGATCCCGCCGAGTTCCTCGAGCGCAACCTCGCCGGTCTCGACGTGCCGGCCGTCGTCTACCGGGCCACCGGGAAGTACGACGAGCCGACGCTGCGCGACTGGGTCAAGACCCAGGACCCGGCCAAGGCGCTGTCGGTCTTCGTCGGCGCCTCCTCGGGTGAGAAGCGGGTCGCCACCAGCCTGCGCCGCGCCCAGCAGATCCGGAACGAGGCCAACCCCGACCTGCTCCTGGGCGCCGTCGCGATCCCTGAGCGGCACACGGCCAAGGGCGACGAGCACCTCCGCCTGATCGCCAAGCAGGAGGCGGGCTGCTCCTACTTCGTCACCCAGGTCGTCTACGACGTCAACGCCGCCAAGAACCTCGTCTCCGACTACCGCTACGAGTGCGAGACCCGTGGCCTGCAGCCGGTGCCGATCGTGTTCACCTTCTCCGTCTGCGGCTCGATGAAGACCCTCGAGTTCCTCCGCTGGCTCGGCGTCGACGTCCCGCGCTGGATCGAGAACGAGCTGCGCCACGCCACCGACACCCTCGACGCCTCGCTCGAGCAGGCCGAGGCGACGGCGATCGAGCTGATGTCGTTCTGCCGTCAGCTCGGTGTGCCGTTCGGCATCAACATCGAGTCCGTCTCGATCCGCAAGGTCGAGATCGAGGCCTCCGTGCGTCTGGCCGAGCGGCTCCGCGGCAAGCTGGCCCGCTGAGGTCGGTCGCGCGGAGCGGCTACAGCCCCGTACGCATCGCCCACAGCTCGGGGAACAGGATGATGTCGAGCTGCTTGCGCAGGTAGGAGACCCCCGAGGTCCCGCCGGTGCCGACCTTGAACCCGATGATCCGCTCAACGGTGGTCACGTGCCGGAACCGCCAGACCCGGAAGGCGGTCTCCAGGTCGGTGAGCTCCTCGCCGAGCTCGTAGAGGTCCCAGTGCTTCTCCGGGTCGCGGTAGACCTCGCCCCAGGCCGCTTCGACGGCGTCGGAGGCGGCGTACTCCTGCTTCCAGTCCCTGTCGAGATGGTCGGCCGGGATGTCGAAGCCGCGCCGGGCCAGCAGGCGCAGCGACTCGTCGTAGAGCGACGGACGTCCGTACGCCGCCAGCACATCCTGCTCGTGCGGCCGCCCCTCGTGCACGCGGAGCGTGTAGGCGGCCTTGTTGCCGAGCGCGAACTCGATGCAGCGGTACTGCCACGACTGGAAGCCCGAGCCGGTGGCCAGGTAGGGGCGGAACTTGTCGTACTCGGTCGGGGTCAGCGTCGAGAGGACGTCCCAGGCGTGCACGAGCTGCTCCATGATCCGGGAGACCCGGGCCAGCCCCTTGAACGCCGGGCGCACCGCATCCTCGGCGAGGAGGCGCTGAGCCTCGGTCAGCTCGTGCAGCGCGAGCTTCATCCACAGCTCCATCGCCTGGTGCTGCACGATGAAGAGCATCTCGTTGTGGTCGCCCGAGAGCGGGTGCTGCGCGCCGAGCACCTCCGGCAGGTGGAGGTAGTCGGAGTAGTCCATCGGAAGGTCCTGCGTGCTCATGTGACTGCTCCTCGGGTCCAGAAGCGCTCGTCGCGCCATTCGTCGTTGTCCATCACCGAGACCAGGTGGTCGACGGCGTTCCAGACGTCGACGTAGCGGGTGTAGAGCGGAGTGACGCCGAAACGGAGGATGTCCGGCGTACCTGCTCGGAAGTCGCCGACCACACCGCGCTCGATGAGCGCCTGCACGATCGCGTACGCCCCGTCGTCGGCGACGCTCAGCGACAGCTGGCTGCCCCGCTGGGTGTCGTCCAACGGCGACTCGATGGCGAACCCGGGAAGCCGGGACGCGACGAGGTGGGCGAAGAGCCGGGTCAGCGCGAGCGACTTCTCCCGGATCGCCTCGAGACCGCCGTACGCCTCGGCGGCCAGCAGCGTGTCGACGCCGCACTCCAGGGCGGAGATGCCGATGACGGCGGGGGTGCCGGACAGGTAGCGCGAGACCCCCTCCGCGGGCCGGTAGCCCGGCGACATCTCGAACGGTGCCGCGTGACCCATCCAGCCCGACAGCGGCTGCTCGAAGCGGTCGACGTGGCGCGGGTTGACCCATAGGAACGCCGGCGAGCCGGGGCCGCCGTTGAGGAACTTGTAGCCGCAGCCGATCGCGAAGTCGGCGTCAGCGCCGCGAAGGTCGACCGGCACCGCGCCGGCCGAGTGGCACAGGTCCCAGACGGCGAGCGCGCCGTGCTCGTGCGCGAGCGCGGTCACCGAGGCCATCGAGTGCAGGTAGCCGGTGCGGTAGTTGACCTCGGTCAGCATCAGCACCGCGGTGCGGTCGAGCAGTCCCTCGATCTCGTCGGGGGAGTCGACCAGGATCAGCTCGTAGCCGCGCTCGCGGCACAGCGAGGAGGCGATGTAGAGGTCGGTGGGGAAGTTGCTCCGCTCGCTGACCACGACCCGGCGCTCAGGTGAGTCGACGGACGCGATCGAGAGCGCCGAGGCGAGCACCTTGTAGACGTTGAGCGAGGTCGAGTCGGCGACCACGACCTCGCCCTGACCGGCGCCGACGAGCCGGGCGATCTTGTCGCCGACGCGCTGGGGGAGGGTGATCCAGGACGCGGTGTTCCAGGACTCGATCAGCCCCTGGCCCCACTCCTGGGTGACCACCTCGGCCACCCGGCCGGCAGTGGCTCGGGGGAGGGCGCCGAGCGAGTTGCCGTCGAGGTAGATCGTCTTCTCGGGCAGGTCGAAGAGGTCCCGCAGCGGAGCCAGCGGGTCGGCCTGGTCGAGAGCGACCGCATCGTCGCGGTTCATTCGTTGATCTCCTTGATCGGCCTGAGCACGGCCCGCACGGGCGCGGCGTCGGCGGTGGTGAGCTTGAGGGGGAGCGCGATCAGCTCGTAGTCGCCCGCGGGCACCTCGTCGAGCAGCAGGTTCTCCAGGATGCGTACGTCATGACGGTGGGTCGCGAAGTGGGCCGGAAGATCCTTGGAGGAGGACGGGTCCAGACTGGCCGCGTCGGTGCCGACCAGCTGCACGCCGTGGGCGGCCAGGAGATCGATCAGGGCGGGGTCGATCGCGCAGAAGTCGTCGTCCCAGGTCGTCGGCTGGGTCGCGTACGTCCGGAACAGCACGCGCGGCGGCAGGTCGGTGACGTCGATGTCGTCGACGGTGACCAGCGGCCGCACCCCTGAGACGTCGACCACGCGGCACGGACCGAGGAACGGCTCCAACGGCATCTCGCCGGCGGGCGTGCCACCGTCGGTGAAGTGCAGCGGAGCGTCCGCGTGCGCGCCGACGTGGGCCGACAGGGTCAGCTCGGCGACGTTGACCGGGCAGCCGGGGCCGATCCGAAACGTCCAGCCGACCTCGGTCGCGTGGTCACCGGGGAAGACCGGCGAGTCGACGTGAACGGGTGGTGAGATGTCCCACAGTTGCGCCATGTTCCGCAGCCTAGACGACCCGATTTTCCGTCGACTCGGCGCGTCGTGACAGGTCATCCCGTCGAGTCGGCGCATCGTGACCGATCATCCCGCCGAGTCGGCGCGTCATGACGAGCCGACTCGGCGCTTCAGGCGGAGAAGAACTCCGTCGCCACCGGAGCCAGCGCCGACGCCTTGACCATGTGGTCCTGCCCGTCGAGGACGACGTAGCGGCCCTCGGGAACGGCCTGGGAGATCGCCTGCTGGGCGTTGGTCATGTAGGTCGGGCTCTTGCTACCCGCCATCGACAGCACGGGCACCGACACGTTCTTGAAGTAGCCGCCCGGCAGGGGCAGACCCTGCTGGAACGGCACGCACATGCCCAGGTCGTAGACCAGCGTGTGGGCGACCGGGGTGAGCTTCTTGAAGGCCGGGGTGAGCCGCATGATCTTGACCGCGACCAGCGGCATGCCGACCACGCGCATGAACAGCTCGATCGCGGCGGCCCGCTTGCCCTTCTCCACCAGCTTCTGGACCTGCTGCGCCAGGTCGGCGTCGTTGGGGCGGTGGGTGTCATCGAGGATGAGGGGCGCCTCGTAGGCGACGATCTTGTCGATCGGCAGCCCGGCCCGCGCGGCCTCCAGGGCGAGGAACGCACCCGAGCTCAGGCCCAGCAGATGGGCGTGCCCGCCGGCCGCCTCGATCACCGCTCCCAGGTCGGCGACCTCCTGCTCGACCGCCTCCATGGTGCCGGCGGCAGCAGGCTTGGCGACGTTGCTGTCGCCGCGGCCGCGACGGTCGTAGCGGTAGACGGTGAACCGGTCCGAGAACGCGTCGGCCAGCTCCTTCGACGGCCCGAAGCCGCGGTAGCACATCGCCCCGTCGACCAGGACCAGCGCCGGGCCGGTGCCGACGACGTCGTAGGCGATCGTGGTGCCGTCGGCGGAGGTGGTGGTTGTGGTCATCGTTCTGCTCACTTCTCTCGCGGTGGTCGAGCCCCAGGAGACCCGGTTGATACTGACGCGTCGGACGAGACCTCGTCGCTTCGACACGCGGCCGCACGTTTCTCGAGAAGCTCCTGTTCGCCGGCGTTGGTGGTCAACGAGGCCGCCTCGTCGAACGCCGCCGCGGCCTCGAGGTGCCGTCCGGCCCGGTGCAGCAGGTCACCACGTACGCCGACGGGCAGATGCGACCCCGGAAGCGCTCCCTCGGGGAGTGCCGCCAAGATGGCCAGCCCGGCATCGGGACCGAAGGCGCGCCCGTGCGCCACCGCGCGATTGACCTCGATGATCGCGCCCGGGACGCCGGTCGCGAGCATGTCGTAGAGGCGTGCGATCTCGGCCCAGTCGGTGTCCTCGGCCCGCCGGGCGCGGCCGTGGCACGCGGCGATCATCGCCTGCACCAGATAGCTCCCGCCGGGCGTGCCGGAGGAGGCCAGCGCCGTCGCCCGGTCGACCGCGGCCAGGCCACGGCGCAGCAGCAGCTGGTCCCAGCGGGTCCGGTCCTGGTCCTCGAGCAGCACCGGGTGACCCTCGGCATCGGCCCGGGCCGCGAGCCGTGACCCCTGGATCTCCAGCAGCCCCTGCAGCGCCTGCGCGTCGGGATCCCCCGGGGCGTGCGCGGCCAGCATGCGGGCCAGCCGCATCCCCTCCAGGCACAGCTCGGGGCGCGTCCACGACGGCCCCGACGTCGCCGCGTACCCCTCGTTGAAGACCAGGTAGATCGTCTGCATCACGTCGCGCAGCCGTGCCGTCCGCTCCTCGCCGGTGGGCAGCTCGAACGAGGCCCCGACCTCGGCCAGAGTGCGCTTCGCCCGCGAGATCCGCTGGCCGACGGCCGACTCCTTGGCGAAGTAGGCCCGGGCGATCTCGGCGGTCGTCAGACCGCCCACGAGCCGCAGCGTCAGCACCGTGCGGGAGTCGGGCGCCAGCGCCGGATGGCAGGAGAGGAACATCAGCCGCAGCACATCGTCCTCGATGTGGTCGACCGCGGCAGCCAGGTCAGGCATCTCACCCTCCTCCAGTTCATGGCCCAGCAGGGCGACCTTGCGGCGCAGCACCTCGTCACGGCGGAACCCGTCGATCGCGCGCCGCTTCGCGATCGACATCAGCCACGCGCCGGGGTTGCGAGGGATGCCCTCGTGCGGCCACTGCTCCAGCGCCGCGACGAGGGCATCCTGGGCGAGGTCCTCGGCCAGGTCGAGGTCGTGCGTCATCCGCGCCAGACCGGCGAGGAGACGTACGGACTCGTTGCGCCAGACCGCGACGATCGCGTCCTCGGTGGGCGAGCTCATTCAGCCGGGGTCGGCGGACCGAACAGCGGCCGCATCTCCACGGCCACGTCCTGTCCGGGCCACAGCTCCTCGTGGAGCTGGATCATCCGGCGTCCGAGCTCGATCGCCTCGTCGGGCGAGCGGACCTCGAAGAGCGAGAACCCGCCGGCGACCTCCTTGGCCTCCGCGAACGGCCCGTCGATGTGGGTCACCTCCCCGGCGGTCAGCCGGATCTCCACCGCGGGACCGAGCCCGTCGGCGTCGAGCAGGATGCCGTCGGCGTACTGCTGCTTGATCTCGGCCTCCACCGCCTCGATCAGCGCGGCCGGCGGCGGCCCGGCGTCGGGGGCCATCTTCACGAACATCATGTAGCGCATCTGCGTCTCCTTGCGTGTCGGCGTCGCGTCCGTTGCGCGTCGTCGCCTACGCGTCGAGGAGAGCCTGCCGCTTTCGACACGCCCGCACCAGAGATTTCGGTACGTGTCGCCTACGACGCCTTTGATGCCTTCGACTTCTTCGTCGTCTTCTTCTCCTCGGCCTCCTCGGGGACCTCCTCGCCGCGCGACTTCTTGGCCGCGGCGACCGAGCGCTGCAGGGCGGCGAGCAGGTCGACGACCTCGCCGGAGGTCTTGGTGGAGGTGGGGGTCCGCTCGACCTCGCCGCCCTCGATCTTGGCCTTCACCATCTCCTCGACGGCGCTGGCGTAGTCATCGGAGAACTCCTCGGGATGGAAGTCGCCCGCGAGGGTCTCGACGAGCATGTTGGCCATCTTGATCTCGGAGTCCTTGATCTCGCCGGCCTCGACCTTGAAGTCGGGCACGCGGATCTCGTCGGGCCACATCATCGTCTGCAGCACGATCACGTCGCCGTTGTCGGTCGGCCGCACCCGCAGCGCCGCGACTGTGGTGCGCTGGCGCAGCGCGACGGTCACCAGGGCGACCCGATCGGCCTCGAGCAGCGCCTGGCGCAGCAGCGCGTAGGGCTTGATCCCGGTGTTCTCCGGCTCCAGGTAGTAGCTCTTCTCGAAGAGCATCGGGTCGATCTGGTCGCTCGGCACGAACTTCTCCACCGCGATCTCGCGCGAGGAGGTCGTCGGCAGGTTGGCGAAGTCGTCGTCGGTGAGCACGACCATCTCGCCGTCCTCGGTCTCATAGCCCTTCGCGATCTCGGAGTAGGGCACTTCCTCGCCGTCGATCGAACAGATCCGCTGATAGCGGATCCGGCCACCGTCGGACTGGTGCACCTGACGGAAGGAGACGTCGTGGGACTCCGTCGCCGAATAGAGCTTCACGGGCACGCTGACCAGCCCGAACGACACCGCGCCCTTCCAGATCGCACGCATGGTGACTCCCTCCGTAACGGCAACGTCTTGCCCAGTATCTGCCGTATTCCGTTTTCGCGGTACCCCTTAACCCCACGCGTCACACGGCCTCCTGGAGGCAAGATGGACACATGCGGCCCATGCTCGCCACGCCCGGCGCCCACGTTCCCCCGGGGGAGGAGTGGGTCCATGAGGTCAAGTGGGACGGCATCCGGCTGGTCGGAGAGTCCGAGCAGGGACGTACGCAGACCCGCCTCGCGACGCGCAACGGCAACGACGCGACCCCCGCCTGGCCCGAGATCGCGACCGGGCCGACGCGCGACATCGTCGTCGACGGTGAGGTGATCGCGCTCAACGACGCCGGGCTGCCCGACTTCCGGGTGCTCATGGACCGGATGCACAACCGCGACGTCCGCCGGGCGGCGCGGTTCGCGGAGCGGATACCCGCGACGTACATGGTCTTCGATCTGCTCCGGCTCGATGGGCGGCTGCTCATCGAGGAGCCCTGGGCGGAGCGCCGCAAGATCCTCGAGGCGGTCCATGCCGACGGCGATCTGGGCTCCTGGCAGGTGCCGGCGACGTACGACGACGGCCGGATGCTCCATGAGGTCACGAAGCAGCAGGGGCTGGAGGGGATCGTGTCGAAGCGGCGCGGAAGCCGCTACCGGCCGGGGGAGCGGAGCAAGGACTGGATCAAGCTGGCCCACCGCTACCGGGCCTCGCTGGTGGTCGGCGGCTGGCGACCCGAGGTGGGCACCGAGGGCGGCACCGAACGACTCGGCGCCCTGCTCGTCGGGCAGCCGACGCCCGAGGGCCTGATCTACCGTGGGCGGGTCGGCAGCGGCATCACCGGCAAGCGGGCCCAGCGGCTCGGGGAGCTGCTGCGCGAGACCAGCCGGAGCCCCTTCGCCGGACCCGACGTCGATCCGGACGGGGGAGTGCCGTCGCTGGACGCTCGGGGCACCCACTGGGTCGAGCCGCTCCTGGTCGTCGAGGTGGAGACCCACGGCACTGCTGTCGCGTCGGCGAGCTACAAGGGCCGGCTGCGACAGCCGAGCTTCATCGGCATCCGCGAGGACATCGAGCCGGAGGATCTGTGATGGTCGAACGAGAAGAGGTACGCGTCGAGGTCAACGGCCGGGTCCTGACCCTGACCAGCCTCAGCAAGGTGCTCTATCCACGCACCGGCATGACGAAGGGCGAGGTGCTCAACTACTACGCCCAGGTCGCGCCGGCGCTCCTGCCGCAGCTCCAGGACCGTGCCGTGACGAGGATCCGCTGGCCGCACGGCGTCGGCGACATGTCGTTCTTCGAGAAGAACGCACCGGCCGGCACGCCCAGCTGGGTCCGTACGGTCATCGTTCCGACAACGGGATCCCGAACCGCCGACCACAGGGAGGGAACACTCACCTTTCCGATCCTCGACAGCCTCGCCGCCCTCACCTGGGCCGCGAACCTCTCCGCGCTGGAGCTGCACGTCCACCAGTGGACGGTCGGCAGCGACGGCACCCCGGCAGGCGCGAACCGGATCGTGATCGATCTCGACCCCGGTGAGCCGGCCGGCCTGCAGGAGTGCTGCGAGGTGGCGCTGCTGGTGCGCGAGGCGCTGGGCGCCCGTGACCTCGCCGCGACGCCGGTGCTCAGCGGGAGCAAGGGCGTGCACCTGTACGCCGCCCTGCCCGAGCCTGTCGAGCCGGACGTCGCCACGGCGCTGGCCAGGGAGATCGCCGAGGACCTCCAGAAGGCGCACCCGAGCAAGGTGACCGCGACGATGACCAAGAGTCGCAGGTCAGGCAAGGTTTTCCTGGACTGGTCGCAGAACTCGGGATCGAAGACGACGATCTGTCCCTACTCGCTGCGGGGCAAGGGGATCCCCACGGTCGCGGCCCCGGTGACCTGGGACGAGGTCGCCCAAGGGGCCGAGGATCCGCTCGCTATCGACCAGCTCGGACCTAACAATGTGATCACGCGCTTATCTGAAAGGGGGGATCTCTTCACAAGCCCTACGGGGCTGTAACTATTGTTCTCTTCATGTCGAACTCCGTGCTTGTCGTAGAAGACCAAGAGGACATCGCTGCTCCCCTGGTGCGCACGCTCCAGCGTGAGGGCTATGACGTCACCTGGGTCGACTCCGGCAAGAAGGCGCTGGAGCTGCTGGCACCTCCGTACGACGCCGAGCTGGTGCTGCTCGACCTGGGCCTTCCGGACATGGACGGGCTCGAGGTCTGCAAGGCCGCTCGCGACAACGGCTACGAGGGCGGGATCATGATCCTCACCGCCCGTGACGCCGAGATCGACCTGGTCGTGGGGCTCGACGCCGGTGCCGACGACTACCTGGCCAAGCCGTTCGCGCTGGCCGTCCTCCAGGCGCGGGTCCGCGCCCTCCTGCGCCGCTCGGGCCCGGTCGAGCCCGGCGCCGACGACGACGCCCTGCGCATCGACGTGGCTGCCCACCGGGTCTACGCCGGCGAGCGCGAGGTGACCCTGACCGGCAAGGAGTTCGCGCTGCTGGCCGTCCTGGCCGCCTCCCGCGACAAGGTCGTCTCCCGCGACCGGCTGATGGCCGAGGTCTGGGACGAGAACTGGTACGGCTCGACCAAGACGCTCGACGTCACCGTCGGACGCCTGCGCCAGAAGCTCGAGGCAGCCGGTGTGCAGGAGAAGGTCGTCGCCGTCCGCGGCGTCGGTTTCCGTCTCGAAGCAGCGGAGTAAACGCAAGTTCGACACGGTGTCATACGCGTGTTCAGTGCGTGAGATGTTTCACAAACGACGGCAAAGTCACGCGTGAACACGCCGTTTGTGCTTCAGATTCGGCCATTCGGGATTGGATCCGTTCCAGATCGCATGTCACCTTGGATGAGCCGTGCAGAACGCACGACCGGCCCCGGTACACGCCGAATCCTGTCCCTCCGGACGCCGGCCCCTACTACTGAACCCCCTTTACCCTCACACTCAGCAGTACGTATGGGACAGGAGCGGGGGACCCAAGTTCCACGCGACTAACTCGGACGGTCGCTTGGGGTGAAGCCATCGCCACGATGGCCGGGCAACCTTCTAGCCCGAACCCGACAGCTCACCTCGCAGGCGTGGGAAGGAACTCACGCATGTCCAAGTCCGTATCTCATCCTGCCCATCGAGGCGCGCCCCGCCCGTTCCGGTCGCCGAACGTCTCGATCGCCCGGACGATCGCAGGATCTCTCAGTGGCCACGGCAAGCTCCTCGGCCGCATCACCCTCGCCAGCGGCATCGCCGCCGGTGCCCTGGTGGCAGTCCCCGCCGCCAACGCCGCGCCGGCCTCCCATGAGACCACCTCCGTCGAGTCGGCCGTCGAGCCGGCCAAGGTGGTGGAGGCTCCGACCCTGGAGGCCTCGGCCACCCCCACGGCGATGCTCACCGACATCAAGCAGCTCGAGAGGGCTGTCGAGGTGCAGGAGCGCAAGGCCGAGGCGGCCCGCAAGGCCGCCGAGGCGAAGCGCAAGGCAGCGATCGCCGCCAAGAAGGCCGCGGAGGCGAAGAAGAAGGCCGAGGCCGAGGCCAAGGCCTTCGCCGCGAGCCAGGAGGGCAAGATCGAGCGCGCGATCAGCGTCGCCTCGGAGCAGATCGGCGACCCGTACGTCTGGGGCGCCACCGGTCCGAGCTCGTTCGACTGCTCCGGCCTGACGCAGTACGCCTTCAGCGCCGCCGGCATCGAGCTCCCCCGGGTCTCGCGCGACCAGGCGGCTGCGCTGCCGACGATCCCGAACGACCAGATCCAGCGCGGCGACCTGATGTTCTGGGGCAGCCCGGTCTACCACGTGGGCATCTTCCTGCGCTGGGAGAATGGTCAGGCGATCATGCTGCACGCCCCCAAGCCGGGCGCGTCCGTTCGTGAAGAGGCTGCCTGGGACGGCTGGTTCGCCGGCTCGACCCACCAGGCCTGAGGCTTCTCGGGACCCATATATCCCCCTGGCGCTCGCCCTCCGGTTCCCCTACCGGAGGGCGAGCGCATATTTGCGGGGTCGGCGAATCGGGCGGCGAACCACCGGTCAAGTAACCTGTAAGACGTGGCAGGCCCCGAATTCGACACCGAGATCAAGCAGCTCCAGGCAACGATGCAGACCATCGGCCAGGTGCTGGACCTGGACGCGATGCGCAAGGAGATCGCCGACCTCGGCGAGCAGGTCGCCGCGCCCGACCTCTGGGACGATCAGGACAACGCCACCCGCGTCACCGGACGTCTCTCCCTGCTGCAGGGCGAGCTCAACAAGTTCACCGAGCTCCGCACCCGCATCGAGGACCTCGGCCTGATGGTCGAGATGGCCCAGGAGGAGGGCGACGCCGATTCGCTCGCCGAGTCCGAGGCCGAGCTGGGCCGGGTGAAGAAGGCCGTCGAGAGCCTGGAGATCCGCACCCTGCTCTCGGGGGAGTACGACTCCCGCGAGGCCCTGGTGACGATCCGCTCCGGCGCCGGTGGCGTCGACGCCGCCGACTTCGCCGAGATGCTGATGCGGATGTACGTCCGCTGGGCCGAGCGCAACAAGTACCCGGTCGAGGTCTTCGACACCTCCTACGCCGAGGAGGCCGGGCTGAAGTCCGCCACCTTCGCGATCCACGCCCCCTACGCCTACGGCACCCTCTCCGTCGAGGCCGGCACCCACCGTCTGGTGCGGATCAGCCCCTTCGACAACCAGGGCCGTCGTCAGACCTCCTTCGCCGCGGTCGAGGTCGTGCCCGTGCTGGAGCAGACCGACGAGATCGAGATCGACGAGAACGACATCAAGGTCGACGTCTACCGCTCCTCGGGCCCCGGTGGCCAGTCGGTCAACACCACCGACTCGGCGGTCCGGCTGACCCACATCCCGACCGGCACCGTCGTCTCCTGCCAGAACGAGAAGTCGCAGCTGCAGAACAAGGCCGCCGCGATGATCGTCCTCAAGGCCAAGCTGCTCGCGCTGAAGAAGGCCGAGGAGGAGGCGCAGATCAAGGAGCTCAAGGGCGACGTCGCCGCCTCCTGGGGCGACCAGATGCGCAACTACGTCCTCAACCCCTACCAGATCGTCAAGGACCTGCGTACGACCTACGAGGTCGGCAATCCGCAGGCGGTCTTCGACGGCGACATCGACGGGTTCCTCGAGGCCGGCATCCGGTGGCGCCGCGGCGCCGAGAAGGCCGAACAGAACTGACCCGATGGTTGCGCTGACGCGCACCAGGCTTCCACTCCCAGGCCGAGGCGCGGCGTACGTCTTTGACGCCTACGGCCCTGAGGACGGGGTGCCGATGGTGCTGTTGCACGAGCTCGGTGGCAGTGCGAAACGGTGGCAGGGTGTGGTGCCGCCGTTCGCGGATGCCCACCGGGTGCATGCCTTCGACATGCGTGGGCACGGGGACTCGGACTGGGCCTCGGAGTACTCCCACCGGCTCATCGCCGACGACGTCATCGTGGCGATGGACGCGCTCGGGATCTCGGGCGCCGTGGTCGTCGGGCACTCGACCGGCGGCAACGTCGCCCTCCTGGTCGCGATGCACCGGCCCGACCTGGTCTCCCGGCTGATCATCGAGGACGTGGTGCCACCCGCGCCGCGCCAGCGCAGGTCGCCCGGGCGCCCGGTACGGCCGATGCCCCACGACTGGGAGTGCATCGCGTCTCTGCTGGTCGAGGCGACGATGTACGACGCGTGGATGTGGGAGCAGCTCGAGCTGCTGCCCATGCCGACCCTGCTCGTGGCCGGTGGCGGCAACAGCCACATCCCGCAGTCGGACCTGGAGAAGGTCGCCCAGCGGATCCCGCAGGCCGACCTCGTCCACTTCGACGTCGGTCACTTCGTGCACCGCAACCAGCCGGCCGAGTTCGCCGACACCGTCCTGGCCTGGCTCGCGTCGCGGTCCTGAATCCGACGCGTCCCGCGTCGCGGGTGGGATCCCCATCCCTAAGGACCCCACCCGCTCTCGCCAGCCGGCTCTGCTCTGACTCAGTGCCCGCGGCGGCGCGCGCCGCCCGGTGAGGTGCCTACCCGGCCCGAGCGACTAAGTCGATTAAAGCACTCGACTTTGGGTCGGCGCAAACGACGCGCCGGGACCGGGCCTCGATCGAGAACCTCAGGCGTCGGCGGCGGCCGCGGTGAGGGTCACCAGGCACCAGCGGGAGGCGCGCTTCTGGACCGTCGCGGGCGCCTCGCCGGCCTTGCCGGTGAGCTCGCAGGAGAGCCAGGCGTCGCCGAAGAGGCCGCGGTGGACCACCTTCGTCTGCTTCTTCGCGTCGGTGCAGGTGAGGGCGACCGACGGCTTCCCGTACGCAGGGGTCGACGCGGCCTTGCAGCCCTTGGGCACGCTCTTGGTCATCTGCGTGGCCCAGTCCAGGGTGACCGGCGGCGCGAAGACCCAGGCCCGCGCCGAGGTGGCCGAGTCCTCCGGCCCGGTCCAGATGCAGCCGTACTCCTGCGCGACGTCGTTGACCTGGCCCGAGATGGCGGTCTGGTCGCCGTCGCCGTACGCCTTCTTCTCGGCGGCGGCTCCGCCGAGCGCCTCGGTCGCGTCCTCGGTCGGGACGCGGTCGCAGAACGCGCCGCGGCGTACGTGCATCGTGGTGGTGTCCGTGGTGCTCAGGTCGCCCTTCACCTCGGGGACCTCGGGCTCGTCGTCTTTCAGGGTGAGTACGCCGACCCCGACCGCGATCGCGGTGAGGACTACGGCACCGATGAGGATCCGGACTGCAGAGCGCACGCCGTCAGAGTACAGGGGCAGGTATGTCCGAGCCGAAGTGCTGAGCCCACCACCGTTGCACTACCCTCGGTGCGGTGATCCGCTTCGAGAAGGTCAGCAAGGCCTACCCAGGGCAGGCGCGCCCCGCCCTCAACAGCCTTTCGATCGACATCCAGAAGGGGGAGTTCGTCTTCCTCGTGGGCCAATCCGGCTCGGGGAAGTCGACGGCGCTCAAGCTGATGCTGCGCGAGCAGCGCCCGACCACCGGTCGGGTCTACGTCGCCGGCAAGGAGATCAACCGGCTCGCCGGCTGGAAGGTGCCGCGGCTGCGCCGCCAGGTCGGCACGATCTTCCAGGACTTCCGCCTCCTGGCCAACAAGAACGTCGCCGAGAACGTCGCCTTCGCGATGCAGGTGACCGGTCACTCCAACCGCGAGATCCGGGAGCGCGTCCCGGAGACGCTCGAGCTGGTCGGTCTCGACGGCAAGGGCGACCGGATGCCCGACGAGCTCTCCGGTGGTGAGCAGCAGCGCGTGGCCGTCGCCCGCGCGTTCATCAACCGGCCGATGATCCTGATCGCCGACGAGCCGACCGGAAACCTCGACCCCGGCAACACCGTCGGCATCATGCGCCTGCTCGACCGCATCAACCGGTCCGGCACCACGATCGTGATGGCGACCCACGACGTCCAGATGGTCGACCAGATGCGCAAGCGCGTCATCGAGCTCGAGCACGGCCACCTCGTACGCGACCAGGTCCAGGGCGGCTACGGTGCCCAATTCTGAGGCGCCAGCTCTGAGGCTTCAGCTCTGAGCTGACCCTCGTTCTCGACCAGGTCCCACAACCCAGAAAAGGTTCCTCGACCCGCCATGCAGCTGCGCTATGTATTCACCGAGCTCCGCCAGGGGCTACGCCGCAACCTGTCGATGCACGTCGCGGTGGCCCTGACGCTGCTCGTCTCGCTCACCCTCGCCGGCGTCGGCCTGCTGCTGCGTGAGCAGGCCCAGCTGACCGAGGAGGTCTGGGGCGACGAGCTGCAGATCACCTTCTACATGTGCAACGGCGCCAACGACCGCAACCCGCAGTGCGCCGGTGCCGTCGACGACAGCCAGAAGAAGGTCATCACCGACGCCCTCGAGGACAACAGGTACGTCGACAAGATCGAGGAGGAGAGCCAGGAGCAGGCCTACGAGCGGCTGCAGGCTCTCGACGTCGAAGGCGTCAGCGGTCCCGACCCGGTGGTCAAGTCCAGCGACATGTGGGAGTCCTACTGGGTCACGATGACCGACCCGCACCACTCCGCGGAGATCATCGAGGCGGTGGCCGGCCTGGACGGCATCGACCACGTCGGTGACGTCCACGAGGTCACCGGACCCATCCTCGCCGCCGTCGACGGGCTGCAGAGCGCGGCGCTGGTCGGCGCGATCGTGCTGGTCATCGCGGCGCTGCTGCTGGTCGCCAACACCATCCGGCTGGCGGCCTTCGCCCGCCGTCGTGAGATCGGGATCATGCGACTGGTCGGTGCCTCGACCCTCTACATCGCGCTGCCGTTCCTCCTGGAGTCGCTCGTGGTGGCCCTGGTCGGGATCGGGCTGTCCGGGATCGCGCTGGCCGCGGTGATGTACTTCGGCGTCGAGCAGCGGCTCTCGTCCACCGCGGTGACCCAGTGGGTCGGCTGGGAGGAGTTCTTCAGCTCCTTCGCGATCGTCGCGATCCTCGGCATCCTGCTCACGCTGGTCCCGACACTCCTGCTCACCCGCAAATACATCAAGGTCTGACCCGGATCCCCTACCGTCGAGCCGTGCACGTCTTCCCCCGTGCCGGTTCGCTCGCCGCTGTGCTCAGTTGCGCCGTGGTGGCCGCCGTGCTGCTCTCGCCCACCCTTCCCTCCTCCGCCGACGAGAAGGACCGCCTCGAGCAGGAGCAGCGCGAGGTCCAGCAGGACCAGAAGGCCGCCGCCGAGGATCTCGAGCACTCCAGCGCCGGCCTGCGCAAGGCGTCGGCGACGTACGCCGCGGCCCGGAAGAAGCTCGACCAGGCCCAGACCCGCCTCGACGAGCTCAACGCCAAGCTGGTCGAGGTGCAGGCCGCGCACACCAAGCTCGAGGCCGAGCTCGCCGAGCAGAAGCTGCTGCTCGCCGAGGCGAAGCGGGAGCTCGCCGAGGGCCAGGCCGAGGTGAAGGTTCAGCGCGAGGAGATGCGCGACGCGATCCTGACCCGGTTCACCGGGGGAGACCCGCGGCTCGCCCAGGCGGCGGCGCTGCTCTCCGGAGGCTCCCTCGAGGACCTGATGCGGCAGCAGACGTACGTCGACGCGGCTTCCGCCGGGCAGGACGCCACCCTCCAGCGGATGGAGGCGACCGAGACCATGCTCGTCGTCCGCGAGGGCGAGGTGCAGGAGGCGACCGACGCCATCGCGGCCAAGGAGAAGGAGGCCCGGCAGCTGGTCGCCGAGGTCGACTCGCTCCGGGACCAGGCCGCCGCGGCCCACGCCGAGATGTCCACGCTCGCCGACCAGGCGGCCACCGCGAAGCAGTCGGCCGAGGCGGCCCGGGCGGCGGACGCCGCCGAGCTGCGCAAGCTCGAGGCCGAGGAGTCGGCGCTGCGTACGAAGATCCGGTCGCTCGCCTCGGCGAGCTCCGGCTCCGACCGCAACGTCGGGTCGGTCGGCGGGCTCTTCGGGCCGCCGGTGACCGACACCTACGTCACCTCGCCCTACGGCATCCGCAAGCACCCGATCTACGGCTACGTCTCGCTGCACAACGGCACCGACTTCTCCGCGCCCTGTGGCCGCCCGCTGCTCGCCGTCGACTCGGGGCAGATCATCTCGACCTCGTACTCCAGCGTGTGGGGCAACCGCCTGCACCTGTATCTCGGCAAGGTCAACGGGCACTCCTACACCGCCGTCTACAACCACATCTCGAGCTACGCGAGGACCTCGGGGTCCGTCGGACGCGGTGAGACCGTGGCGTACGCAGGGACCACCGGCTGGTCCACGGGCTGCCACCTGCACTTCACGATCCTGCGCGACGGCACTCCGGTGGACCCGGCACCACTGCTGGGCTGAACTCTGGCGGCTGAGCCCTGGGGGGTATCGTCACCTGCTCGTCCGGTCATCCCCCACTGCCACCGGAGGCAATGCTATGCACCCCGCGCGACTCGGCGCCATCCGTCTGAGCCGTCCCCTGCTCGCGCTGCTCATCGGCTGCGTGCTCGCCGGGACGCTGATCACCCCGCTCGCCCGAGCCGACGACTCGCTCGAGGACCAGCAGGAGCAGATCGAGAAGGAGAAGGAGGCGGCCCAGCACGCCGTCGAGCACTCCAGCGACGCTCTGCAGCGGGCCACCAGGGCCCTGGCCGCCGCCCAGAAGAAGCTGGCCGGCGCCCGGTCCCGGCTCGAGAAGATCGACGTACGCCTGCGGGCGGCCGCCCGTGAGCACCGCCGTGCCGAGGCGTCCCTGGAGCGGCAGCGAGCCGTGCTCGAGGCTGCGCGTACGGACCTGCGCACCGCGCGGAAACGGGCGGCCGCGTCCCAGGACGACCTGCGCGACACGATCCTGGAGGAGTTCACCGCCGTCGGCGACCCGCGGCTCCAGGAGTTCTCGGCGCTGCTCGAGGGCGCGACGCTGGAGGAGCTGATGCGGCGGCGCAACTACACCGACGCGGTGACCTCCTCGAAGGCCAGCACGCTGGAGCGGCTGCAGGCCGGGGAGCGCCTGGTTGCCCGTCGCGAACGCGGCCAGCGCCGGGCCACCGCGGCGGTGGCGGCGACCGAGAGGACTGCCGCCAGGAAGGTCGCCGAGGTCAAGCGGCTCCGAGCCCGCGCGGCCGAGGCCCGCGACGAGATCTCGGCCCTGGTGACGCGGACCGCGGCGGCCAGGACGAAGGCCGCCGAGCTCGCCGAGGAGGACCGCAAGGTCCTCGCCGAGCTCGAGAAGCAGGATGCGGCGCTCAAGGAGAAGATCGCCGCGCTCGCCGAGGGCGCGCAGAACCGGACCGTCGACACGCTCGTGGGCATGTTGGCGATGCCCGTCGCGGACTCCTACGTCACCTCGCCCTACGGGATGCGCACCCACCCGACCACGGGGGAGTACAAGCTGCACGACGGCGTCGACCTGCACGCCCCCTGCGGCACGCCCCTGCGGGCTGCCGAGTCGGGCACGGTCATCGCGCAGGAGTGGAACGACGCGTACGGAAACCGACTGCACCTGTTCCTCGGCAACATCAACGGGCACTCCTACACGGCCGTCTACAACCACCTCGAGGCGTACCGGAGCGACGTCGACGACACGGTCGCGCGCGGCGATGTCATCGGGCTCGCCGGGACTACCGGCTGGTCCACCGGATGCCATCTGCACTTCATGATCCTCCGGGACGGCGAGATCATCGACCCGATGCCGCTGCTGGGTCTGTGACTCGGTCCCTAAACGTTTCGCGGTCATGACCCTGCGCCTGAGAGAATGGAGGAATGGCGAAGGAGCAGGGGCGCAAGATGATCGCGCAGAACAAGAAGGCGCGACACGACTACCACATCGAGGACACCTACGAGGCCGGCATGGTCCTGCAGGGCACCGAGGTGAAGTCGCTGCGTGAGGGTCGCGCCTCCCTGGTCGACGGCTTCGTCGACATCGACCGTGGCGAGGCCTGGATCCACGGGATCCACATCCCCGAATACCTCAACGGCACCTGGACCAACCACTCCGCCCGCCGCAAGCGCAAGCTCCTCCTGCACCGTGCCGAGATCGACAAGATCGAGCGCAAGGTCTCCGAGAAGGGCCTCACCGTCGTCCCCCTCGCCCTCTACTTCCTCAACGGTCGCGCCAAGGTCGAGATCGGCGTCGCCAAGGGCAAGAAGTCGTGGGACAAGCGCAACACCATCGCCGAGCGTACGGCCAAGCGGGAGGCCGAGGTCGAGGTCGGCCGGAAGCTCAAGGGGATGAAGGGATAACCGAGTGGGGAATACCCGCCTGGGGCGGTAGTGTTCTCTTACTGCCTGCACAACGGGCATTGACAAATCAAAAGGGGCTGATCGGTTTCGACTTGGGACGTTGCTCCCAGGGGAAGCGGGTCGAGGAGCCAGCGTCATCTCGTAAACGATCGCTGGAAACCAATAACTGCCAACGCTAAGCGCAGTTCCTTCGCTCTCGCCGCCTGACGCGGTGATCGAAGCGTCTGACCGAGTATCCGTCTCCGGCTCGGATCCAGGCGTCATCTAGGAGACTCCACCTCATGCACATGCCGACGGGGCATGAGGGACATCTAGTCGGCTGAGCCTGTCGGGGACGTGTCTGCGTCGAGCCCCGGGGATGAGAGAACGCCACCCACAGACTGCACCCGGAGAAGACCTGGCACGGCGCTCGAGGACCGGGGTTCGATTCCCCGCAGCTCCACAAACCTTTGGCCGACGTGTGCCCTCCATTCGGAGGGCCACGTCGGTTTGTCATTTTCAGGCGACGCTTCGCGTCGCGGCGGGGGCTTCGCCACCCGCACCCCCTTGGTTCCGTGTGGCTGATGTTTCGGTGGGCGGAAGACTTCCTGTTGTTCACCTCCCTGGCGAGATGACTTCTCTTGCGTGCGCGATAGGGTTGTGAGGCGTACGTCACATGGAGGTAAGGATGTTCGAGGAAGGACAGCTCTACTCGCCCGTCACCGTGGGCGAGGATGGGCAGGTCGAGGTGCATCTGGGGGACAACCACCCCGGGTTCGCGGACCAGGACTACCGGGCACGACGCAGCGAGATCGCTGGCGCGGCGCTCGGTTGGAAGCCGGGGCAGCCGGTGCCCCGGATCGACTACACAGACACGGAGAACGAGATCTGGCGCACGGTGTGCCGTGAGATCGCACCGCTGCACGCGAAGTACGCCTGCCGCAACTACATCGCGGCCGTGGAGGCCCTCAACCTCCCGCAGGACCGGGTGCCACAGCTCGATGAGGTCAGCGCCGGCCTGAAGCCGCTGACCGGCTTCGAGTACGTCCCGGCCGCGGGGATCGTCCCGCTGGAGGAGTTCTACGGGAGCCTGGCCGACGGGCAGTTCCACTCGACGCAGTATCTGCGTCACCACGCCGTGCCGCTCTACACCCCGGAGCCCGACATCATCCACGAGGTGATCGGCCATGGGAACCTCCTCGCCGATCCTCAGGTCGCCGAGGTCAAGCGCCTGGCCGGCGCCGCTGCGCGTCGTGTCCAGACCAGGGAGGCGCTCCAGGTCGTCGCCGACGTCTTCTGGTTCACCATCGAGTTCGGCGTGCTGTACGAGGACGGTGACATCAAGGCCTACGGGGCCGGGCTGCTCTCCTCCTACGGCGAGATCGAGGAGATGCACGAGGTGGAGGTACGTCCGCTCGACTTCGCCCAGATGGCGACGGTCGACTACGACATCACCCACTACCAGCCGGTGCTCTTCGCGGCGGAGTCGTTCAGCCACATGGTCGATGAGGTCGGCAACTTCTTCGCGACCTGCGACGACGACACGCCACAGCGTCTCGGTGCCGTCTAGACCGTTTCGACCGGTTCCGAGGCGTTAGCCTCGGATGATGATCGACGGCTACCGTAACCGCGCGCTGGAGGCGGCGCTCGCCGCCGCCGACGCCGACGCGGTCGGTGCCGCGCTGCGTACGGGGCAGGTTGTCGTTCCCCAGCTCGACGAGGCCCGGATCAGGGTCTTTCCAGGGGATCGCGGCAACCGGCCACCGTACGAGGCGATGCTCTTCTCCTCCCAGGAGGCGCTGGAGACCTTCCTCGCCGAGGACACCCGGCGGCGCGCGCAGCTGCGCAACGCCGACGGGCTGCGGGAGTTCCTCACTGCCAACATCGAGGAGATCGCGTACGTCACCTTCGACCCGGCCGGGCCGAACCGGTTTCGGGCGGGGATCAAGGATGTGCTCAAGGCGATCGGTCCCAAGCCGCACGTCGACCTGCGGCTGCCGAAGGCGCAGGAGTGGTACGTCGTGGACATGTCCGACGAGGACGTACGCGACTACCAGCTCGCCGACCTGGCCGCCAAGGTCCTCCCGAAGGTGCAGCGGTCCAGGGTCGAGCAGCCCGACTGGGCACAGTGGATGGCTGCCGCCAAGGATGCGGCCGTCGAGCAGGGCGCGGCGTTCCTGGCCTTCTGGCTGCAGCGGGTCGGGCGGCGCCCGGCCGGGCTGGCGGTCGCGCTGAGCCGGCCCGCCCCGTTCGGCATGGTGCGGCACCCGCTGCAGGCCGAGACGACGACGGTGGGGGAGCGGTGGGTGGCCTCGCCCGACCGGCTCTACGAGTCGCGGCTGATCTACTCCTTCCCGCACCCCGACCTCGCCGACCTGGCCCTGCCGACCGTCGACCTCGTGGTCGCGACGCTGTCGTGGGGAGACGAGTCGTGAGCTGCGTCTTCTGCGACGTCGTCGCCGGTGACCTCGCGGCCGAGGTCGTCTTCGAGGACGAGGGCTTCCTGGCCTTCCTCGACCATCGGCCGGTGCAGAAGGGCCACATCCTGATGGTGCCCAGACAGCATCTCGCCACACTCCTCGATCTCCCTCCTGACCTGCACGAACGCTTCGTCGCCAACGCCCAGCGCCTGGCCTCTGCCGTCGTGGACGGACTCGGCGCCCAGGGCAGCTTCGTCGCGGTCAACAACGTGGTCAGTCAGTCCGTCCCACACCTCCACCTGCACGTCGTCCCCCGCACCCGCGGCGACGGCCTCAAGGGCTTCTTCTGGCCTCGCCACAAGTACGCCGCCGGCGAGCAGAAGGAGTACGCCGACCGGCTCCGTGCCGTGCTGGGCTGACTCCAGGCTGAGTTCACCGAGGCGTACGGCTTCGGCCATCAAGGCGTCGGGGCGAGGTCGGGGAGGGCCGATTCACTCGAGATCAGTTGTTGTCCACTGATCCCGGGAGTGCGCAATGTCGCTGTCGTCCGTCGCGTCCAAGACCTTCACCTCAACACTGGCCGGCGTCGCGCTGGCAGCAGGCACGATGATCGTTCCGGTGGCGGTCAACGCCGTCGAGGCCAACCGGGCCGACGACATCACCGTGACCGCCCACCGTGGGGCGAGCGCGTACGCCCCGGAGAACACCCTCGCGGCCTTCGCCGTCGGCATCGAGCAGCGGGCCGACTGGATCGAGTCGGATGTGCAGGCCACCAAGGACGGCGTGCTCGTGCTGATGCACGACACCACCCTGTCGCGCACCACCGACGTCGAGCAGCGCTTCCCCGGCCGCTCGCCGTGGAACGTCAAGGACTTCACCCTTGCCGAGATCAAGACGCTGGACGCCGGCTCCTGGTTCAGCGAGGAGTACGCCGGCGAGCCGGTGCCGACGCTGAAGGAGATGGTCGAGCAGGTGCGGCCGACACGGTCCGGGATCCTGATGGAGCTCAAGTCGCCGGCGCTCTACCCGGGGATCGAGAAGAAGGTCGCGGCCGAGTTCGACTCGTTCCCGGGCTACATCGACTCCGCCGTCGCCGCCGGCCGTCTCGCGGTGCAGAGCTTCGACTTCGACTCGATGAAGACCTACAAGGGCATCCAGCCCGAGGTGCCGGTCGGCCTGCTCGGCACCCCTGCCTACGCCGACCTGGACAGCTACACCTGGGCCGACCAGATCAACCCGCACTTCGGCTCCTTCGACGCGGGCTACGTCGCTCGGGTGCACGCGCTCGGGATGCACATCCATTCTTGGACGGTCAACGACGCCGCGACCATGAGCGCCGTCCTGGACCGCGGTGTCGACGGCATCATCACCAACAACCCCGACGTGCTCCGTGAAGTGATCGCCGGGCGGCGTACGCCGTCCCTAGACTTGGGCGATGCCGCCTGAGTCGCTTCGGCAGATCGTCACGCCGCGTTCACCGCACACCGGCCCCAGCGACTCCCGGGGCCGGTGTGATCTGGGCATGATCACGCTGAACCCCACTCGCATGCGTACTCTCGCGCTTGCCGCCGTCGCGGCGCTCGCCGCCGGGACCGTTCTGGTCTCGCACCCCGCCTCCGCGACGGCCACCACCACGACCGCCGCCCAGGCGGCCAAGCACAAGCAGGCCGACCCGATCGTCTTCGGTCACCGCGGTGCCTCCGGCTACCGGCCCGAGCACACCCTGGCGGCGTACGACCTGGCCATCCAGCAGGGTGCCGACTTCATCGAGCCCGACGTGGTCTCGACCAAGGACGGCGTGCTCGTCGCCCGCCACGAGAACGAGATCTCCGGCACGACCGACGTCGCCGACCACCCCGAGTTCGCGGCTCGGAAGACGACCAAGACCATCGACGGCAACGCGCTGACCGGCTGGTTCACCGAGGACTTCACCCTCGCCGAGCTCAAGACGCTGCGCGCCAAGGAGCGCATCCCGGGCGACCGTCCGGCCAACACCGCGTACAACGGCCTCTACGAGGTGCCGACCCTCGACGAGGTGCTCGACCTGGTCGACGCCAAGGAGGCCGAGACCGGCCGCACCATCGGCGTCGCGCCGGAGACCAAGCACCCGACGTACTTCGACTCCATCGGTCTCTCGCTGGAGGAGCCGCTCGCGAAGAGCCTCAAGCGCCACGGTCTCGGCGGCAAGCGCGCCGCGGCTGTCATCCAGTCCTTCGAGGTCAGCAACCTCAAGGACCTCAACCGCATGGTCGACACCAAGCTGGTGCAGCTGATCGACTTCGGTGGTGCGCCCTACGACCAGGTGGTGGCCGGCACCGGCGTGACCAACGACTACCTGGTCACCGACAAGGGTCTGCGCGGCATCAAGCGGTACGCCGACCAGGTGGCGCCGTACAAGTTCTACTTCATCCCGCGCAACGCGGACGGCACCCTGGGCGAGGCCACCGACCTCGCCGACCGCGCCGAGCGCGTCGGGCTGCCGACCGTCATCTGGACCATGCGCGCCGAGAACAAGTACCTCCCGACCGAGTGCCGCGTCGGCACCGACCCGATCGCGATCGGCGATCTCGGCTGCGAGGTCGGTCCCTACCTCGACGCCGGTGTGGACGCGTTCTTCACCGACCACCCCGACCTGGGCGTGGCCGCGCGCGACGCTTGGCTGGCGAACCAGTAGTGGCTACCAATCAGTAGACACCTCGCGACATGACGTACGGCCCTCGCTATTGTCGGCGGGGGCCGCACGTGTTCGTGGGCCTGGTCACAACCAAAGGAGTTTGAGTCATGGGTCGTTTCGACGGACGCGTCGCAGTCATCACCGGTGCAGCGCGCGGGATCGGTTTCGGAGTCGCCACGCGTTTCGCCGAGGAGGGTGCCTCGGTCGCGATCATCGACCTCGACGAGGCCGCCGCCGCTGAGGCTGCCGCCAAGCTTCCGCTCGCCGAGGGCGCCAAATCGGTCGGCATCGGCGCCAACGTCGCCAAGGCCGAAGACACCGAGGCCGCGGTCGCGCGCGTCGTCGAGGAGCTCGGCGGCCTGCACATCCTGATGAACAACGCCGGCATCACCCGCGACAACCTGCTCTTCAAGATGACCGAGGACGACTGGGACCTGGTCATGAACGTCCACCTCAAGGGCCACTTCCTGATGTCGAAGGCCGCGCAGGCGGTCTTCGTGAAGCAGAAGTACGGCAAGATCATCAACGTCTCGTCCACCTCGGCCACCGGCAACCGTGGCCAGGCCAACTACTCCGCGGCCAAGGCCGGCGTGCAGGGCTTCACCCGCACCCTCGCGCTCGAGCTCGGTCCGTTCGGCGTCAACGTGAACGCCATCGCGCCGGGGTTCATCGCCACCGAGATGACCGACCAGACCGCGGCCCGCCTCGGCCTCGACGTGGACGAGTTCCGCAAGCTCTCGGCCGACGCCAACCCGGTCAAGCGCGTCGGCGAGCCCGCCGACATCGCCGCCGCCGCGGTCTTCCTGGCCAGCGACGAGGCGTCCTACATCACCGGCCAGACGCTCTACGTCGACGGTGGCGCCACCGTCGCCTGAGTCCTCCGAAGAAGGAACCCCGGGCGCGGGCCCGTTGACCGCAACGATTACCGTCTGACACTCGTCTTGGTAGTGAGCCGATTCAGATGGAGATCGATGATGCGTACGTCCCGCCCGGGGTTCCTCCTGCGAGCAGCGGCGACGCTGACCGCTGCGGGTCTGGTCCTGACCGGCTGTGGGTCCTCTGAGGAGCCCACGGAGGCGAAGCCGTCGCCGTCCGCGCCCGCTGAGCCCGACCACGAGCCGCTGACGGGCGTCGAGCTCCCCGAGGGGCAGACCGCCGCACGCAAGCACCCCGCCT
Source organism: Nocardioides sp. NPDC127514 (assembly GCF_040302125.1). Lineage (NCBI taxonomy): Bacteria > Bacillati > Actinomycetota > Actinomycetes > Propionibacteriales > Nocardioidaceae > Nocardioides > Nocardioides sp. NPDC127514. The sequence goes on from NZ_JBEORF010000003.1 coordinate 47,949, forward strand.
ACATCGTCAAGATCGACAACACCGCGGCCAGCGACCCGCAGTACGGTCTCGCCAAGGCCGACATGGTCGTCCAGGAGCTGGTCGAGGGTGGCGTGACCCGGCTGGCCGTCGCGTACTACTCCCAGCTTCCCAAGGAGGCCGGTCCGGTCCGTTCGATGCGGGCGACCGACGCGGGTATCGCCGCGCCGATCAATGCCAAGATCATGACCAGCGGTGCGGCGCCGTACACCTTCGCGCAGCTGAAGAAGCACGACATCTCGTGGATCGACATGTCCACCCCCTACGTCGTACGTGACACCAGCAAGCCCCACGACTTCCTGCACAGCGTGGTCGGCAAGGTCGCGAAGGCCGGCAACGCGGCCGCGAAGGACGGCAAGGCGAAGCGGCCCGGCGACTTCATGCCCTGGGGCGACGCGACCACCAAGCTGGCCGGTGGCAAGCCCGCCAAGGCCGTCGACGTGAAGTTCTCCCAGGCGCGCACGGACAACTGGGTCTTCAAGGGCGGCAAGTACCGCCTGCAGAACAACTACATGTCCAAGAGCGGCCAGTTCCTCGCCGACACGGTCGTGGTCGCGCAGACCAAGACCACCATCGCCCCCTACAAGGACCCGGGCGGCGCGATCGTGCCGGTCTCCCACTTCACCGGCCGGGGCAAGGCGTGGATCATGCGCGCCGGCCAGATCGTCGAGGCGACCTGGGTGAAGAAGGGCGAGAAGGGTGCGGTGACGTTCACCGACGCCAGCGGCGCCGCGATCGAGATCCCGCCGGGCAAGGTCTGGCTGGATCTGATCCCGAAGGGCAACGGTCAGGTCGAGCCCGGTGGCGTGATCGTCAAGTAGTGCGGAGAGAGCGGGCTCTCAGCGCATGTCCTCGACCTTGACGCCCTGCTTCGCCAGGGTCTGGACCCCGGTCAGCAGGTAGGTCACGGCCAGCTCGATGCGCTCGGCCGCGTCCTCGGGGTCGCTGGCCTCGGTGACGGACTCGCCGGCCGCCGACATCGCCCCGAAGAAGAGCCGGGCGAAGGTCGCCACCATCTCGTCGTCGACGGTCCGGTCACCGGCCCGCAGGACGGCGGCGACGATGTCCTCGACGACGGTGAAGGTGGAGCGCTCCTCCTGCTCGCGGTAGCGCTGGTAGCCGAGGACGGCCGGACCCTCCTGCACGACGATGCGGCGGTAGGTGGGCTGCTGGACGGCCTCCAGGAACGTACGCAGCCCGGCCCGGGCCTGCTCCCAGGGGTCCTTCGTCTCGCGCATGGCGGCGTCGATGCTCTGCGCGGTGGCGGCCTCGACCTTCTCGAAGACGACCTCGTAGAGCGCCTGCTTGCCGCTGAAGTGGTGGTAGAGCGCACCCTTGGTGACCTCGGCTCCGGCCACGATGGCGTCCAGCGAGGTGCTTGCGTAGCCGTGCTCGGTGAAGAGCCGCTCGGCGACCTCGACGAGCGTCTTCTTGGTCGAGGCGGAGAACTGCTGCCTCCGTGACATCCCCGGCACCGACGGAAGCGGAGGAACCTTGGGGACGAGCTTGCTCACGGACGACTTTGCCACCCGTCCACTCTAACGGCCGTGTTCGGAATCACCGTCCCAGGTGTTGGCCATACCGTCAGTATGTCCAATACTATAGGTACGTACTCACGGTATGTGAGTGCTCACCTTCCGCAAGGAGCCGACAAATGAGCTGGACCAGCCATCACAAGCGCGGGGAGATCCTCCGCGGCGTGGTCACCGTCATCGACGAGCGTCGAGACGGTCTGCTGCCCATGGATCTTCCCGGCGTCACCGAAACCTTCACCGACGAGCTCGACCTGCTCGCCGCCCTGCAGCTGCGCTGGCACACGCGCCTTTCTGGCCGCATCGAGTCCGAGCTCGCCAACCAGCCGATGGACCTCGAGGACGCCGTCGTCCGGGCTTGGCACGGCGCTGCCGACGACCTGCCCGGCATCCGCGCGGTCCTCGACCGCTACCACGCCCTTCCGGTCGACGACGCGATGGCCACCGCGCTGGCCAAGGCGCAGACCAAGGAGCACCTGACCCTCGCGGTCATGGCCGGCCGCGGCGCCTTCGCCGACGCCGAGTGCGTCCGTCTCGGCTCGATGATCGAGGCGCGTGCCCGTGCCGAGTACGCACCGGCCGCCGAAGTCGTCGAGCGCGGGCCCTTCGCCGGCCTCGTCGACATGCTCCGAGCGGTCCGCTCGGCAGCCTGAAGCTGCGTACGGGCCGTCTGACCAGGCCCCGGGCGCCGGTGCGCTCCCTCCGCGGACTCCCTCCGCACCTCCCTAAGTGCCGGCCCCGGGGCCTTTTCCTGTCTCGTCCCGATCAGCGGGCATTGTTGGTTTCTTGTTGCGGGTGGCGTGACCGGGGTGGTGCGATCATGGCGTCATGACGGAGCAGAAGGACGTACGCGCCGGGCGGCTGCTGGTAGCCACCCCGGAGCTTCGCGACCCCAACTTCGTCGACACCGTGGTGCTCTTGATCGAGGTCAACGACGACGGTGCGCTCGGCGTGGTGCTGAACCGGCCCTCGCCCGTGCCGGTCGCCGAGGTGCTGCACCCGTGGGCGACCTCCGTCGCCGATCCCGACGTCCTCTTCCAGGGCGGCCCGGTGAGCAAGGACTCCGCGATCGCGGTCGCGCTCCTGGTCGACTCCGACGACCCGCCGCTGGGCTTCCGGCCCGTCGTCGGACGCCTCGGGCTGCTCGACCTCGACACGCCCGTCGAGCTGGTCGACGGCACCTTGTCGCGGCTGCGGATCTTCGCCGGATACGCCGGCTGGGGCGCGGCTCAGCTCCAGGGTGAGGTGGACGAAGGGTCCTGGTATGTGGTCGACGGCGAGCCGTACGACTCCTTCCTCGACGACGTGAGCTCGATGTGGGCAGCGGTGCTCCGGCGCCAGCCCGGTGAGCTGGCCTTCCACGCCACGCGACCGCCCGACCCCGAACTGAATTAGCGGGCTAGTAAGGTTGGGGGCATGGGCATCCTGGGATTCGGCACGAAAGAAGCCGTCAAGGAACGGGAGGACATCCGCGAGCAGGACGTCCCCACCGAGGAGGGTGACCACGACCGCTACTCCCACTACGTGGAGAAGGACAAGCTGACCGAGGCGATGGTCATGGGTACGCCCGTGGTCGCGCTGTGCGGCAAGGTGTGGGTGCCGAGCCGCGACGGGTCCAAGTTCCCGGTCTGCCCCGACTGCAAAGAGATCTTCGAGGGGATGCCGCCGAGCGGTGGCGAGGGCGACGACGAGTGAGTAGCGCCGAGCTTCCCGGCGCCCTCACACCCGCGTGGCCCAACAAGGCCGCGTGGGGCACTGCGCCCAAGCTGCGTGCTTGGCAGCAGGAGGCGCTGTCCAAGTACCTGTCCGAACAGCCCCGTGACTACCTCGCCGTCGCGACACCCGGGGCCGGGAAGACCACCTTCGCGCTGACCGTCGCCGCCGAGCTCCTCGGCCGCAGGCTGGTCGACCGGGTCACCATCGTCGCCCCCACCGAGCACCTCAAGGTCCAGTGGGCCGAGGCCGCCGCGCGGGCGGGGATCCCGATCGACCCGACCTACTCAGCGGGCCAGGGCAAGACCTCGGCCGACTACGTCGGGATCGCGGTGACGTACGCCGGGGTGGCGGTCAACCCGCTGGCGATGCGGATCCGCACCGAGCGGTTCAAGACGCTGGTGATCCTCGACGAGGTGCACCACGCCGGCGACGCGCTCTCGTGGGGAGAGGGGGTCCGGGAGGCCTTCGAGCCGGCCGCGCGGCGGCTGGCGCTGACCGGCACGCCGTTCCGCTCCGACACCAACCCGATCCCGTTCGTCACCTACGCACCCGGCGAGGACGGGATCCCGCGCTCGGCGGCCGACTACACCTACGGCTACGCCGAGGCGCTGCGCGACCACGTCGTCCGCCCGGTGCTGTTCATGGCCTACTCGGGACAGATGCAGTGGCGCACCCGGGCCGGCGACGAGATCGCCGCCCACCTCGGCGAGCCGCTCACCAAGGACCTGACCTCGCAGGCGCTGCGGACCGCGCTCGACCCGGCCGGATCGTGGATCCCGTCCGTGCTCGCGGCCGCCGACAAGCGCCTGACCGAGGTGCGGCGCCACGTCCCGGACGCGGGCGGGCTGGTCATCGCGACCGACCAGGATTCGGCGCGCTCCTACGCCAAGACGCTGAAGACCATCACCGGGCAGAGCGCGACCGTGGTGCTCTCCGACGAGAAGGCCGGCTCGAAGAAGATCGCCAAGTTCTCCGAGTCCGACGACCGCTGGATGGTCGCGGTCCGGATGGTCTCCGAGGGCGTCGACGTGCCCCGGCTCGCGGTCGGGGTCTACGCGACCACCACCTCGACGCCGCTCTTCTTCGCGCAGGCGGTGGGGCGCTTCGTACGTGCTCGTACGCGGGGTGAGACCGCCTCCGTCTTCCTGCCGTCCGTCCCGAACCTGCTCGGCTTCGCCTCCGAGCTGGAGCTGCAGCGCGACCACGTGCTCGGCAAGAAGGTCACCAGCGAGGACGACATCTTCGCCGCCGAGGACGCGCTGATGGCCGCGGCCAACGCCGAGGAGGGCGCCTCCGAGGAGGAGCTGGGAGCCTGGGAGGCCATGGGCTCCGAGGCACGCTTCGACCGGGTGCTCTTCGACGGCGGCGAGTTCGGCCACTCCGGCGAGGTGCACGTTGGTTCGGAGGAGGAGATGGACTTCCTCGGCATCCCCGGGCTTCTCGACGCCGACCAGATGAAGACGCTGCTCCAGCAGCGGCAGAGCGACCGGGCCCGCAAGCAGAAGTCGGCCTCCGCGCCGGTCGCTGCCGACGAGCCCGTCGCCGCGGTCGCCGCCCACGAGCAGCTCGCCGTGCTCCGCCGCGAGCTCAACGGCCTGGTCGCCGCCTGGCACCACCGCACCAAGACTCCCCACGGGGTGACCCACAACAGGCTCCGCAAGGAGTGCGGCGGCCCGCCGGCCGCGGTCGCCAACGCCGACCAGCTCAAGGCCCGCATCGACACCCTGCGCGACTGGGCCGCGCGCGGCTCGGCCTGAGGTAGTTCGGGGCGATGACGGCGCTCGAGATCGCGGTGACGTCGGTGGCCGGCGCGCTCGCCGCGCGTGCGGGCGGGGCGAACCGGATCGAGCTCTGCTCCGCCCTCGAGGTCGGTGGCGTCACCCCGTCGCAGGGCCTGGTCGAGGGAGTCCTCGACGAGGTCGGAGGCGTCGACGCCGATGACGGCTGGCAGGGCGTCCATGTGCTCGTCCGGCCGCGGCCGGGCGGGTTCGGCTACTCCTTCGAGGAGCGCTACCTGCTGCGGCGCGAGGTCGAGACGGTCCTGGAGGCGGGAGCCGACGGGATCGTGATCGGCGCGCTCACCCCGCACGGGGAGCCCGACGTGGAGCTGGTCCGGGAGCTGGCGGGTGCTGCCGCTGCGTACGAGGCGACGGTGACGTTCCACCGGGCGATCGACCTCAGCGCGGACCCGGTCGCCGCGATCCGGGCACTGGACGGCGTGGTCGACCGGGTGCTGACCTCAGGTGGTGCGCCGGCCGCTGCGGCCGGGGCGGCGAAGATCGCCGAGATGGTCGCGGTCGGCGGACCGGACGTACTGGCCGGAGGCGGGGTGACCGTGGACGCCATCAGGGCGCTCGCGGAGCTCGGTGTCGAGGGCGTGCACCTCTCCGCCAAGCGACGGGTCGTCACGACCCGCGGGGTGGCGCTGGGAGTCGCCGACGACGGCGGTCACTGGGTGACCGATCCCGATGTGGTCGCCGCAGCGGCCGCCGCCTTGGCCTAGGCGGGGGAGTCGCCCTCGACCAGGTCACGCAGGACGGCGACGGCGCCCTCGAGATCGGCCTGGGTGCGGTGGCGCGACTCCAGCCGCTCGGCGATGAGGTGGGAGATGCGCTCACGTACGTCGGCGAGGTCGGCGCGACCGGCATCGGTCAGCGTCACCAGGCTCGCCCGCGCGTCGGCGGGGTTGGGCTCCTTGCTGACCAGGCCGGTCTCCACCAGCTGGGCGATCTGGGCCGACATGGTCGGCTGCGAGCAGCCGTCGGCGCGAGCCAGGTCGGTGATGCCCAGCGGTCCGATGGCGTCGAGGATCGTGAGGACCCGGACGCTGGCCGGAAGGTCGAGCGCTCGGCGGACCAGGCGCATGAGCCGTGCCGCGTAGACGACGAGGTCGCTGGAGAGGTCCAGGGTCTTCGCCGAGGCGGAGCCCGAGGCGGTCGGGGCTTCCGAGGGAAGCAGCTGCTGTGAAGGCATCGATCGGAATCCAGAGTTGGGGGTTGCGGCGCGGTGAACGGGTGGAGACTATCTGAGAATGACTACGGAACGGCACACCTGGATCGCGTTCCTGCGCGCCATCAACCTCGGTGCGACCCGGAAATTCCCGAAACAGGCGATCTCAGCCGCCGTGGTGAGGGCGGGCGGAACCGACGTCGAGACCTACATCAACACGGGCAACGTACGCTTCGACCACCCGGTCGGCGACCGGGCCGAGATGGAGGCGATCCTGGAGGAGGCCTTCGCGGCCGACCGATTCTTCGAGGTGCCGACGATCTGTGTGACGCCCGCTGAGCTGAAGGTGATCGCCAACGATGCCGCGGCGGTCGGGATGGGTCACGAGGGCAAGCAGTTCGTGTTCCTGTGCAAGGAGCTCACCGACTCCGGCTCCCGGGACGCGCTGGTCGCTCGGGCGGGGGAGGGCGAGCGGGTCTACGTCATCGGCCGCGCCGTGCACCTGCTCACCGAGGGTTTCCATCAGACGAAGATCACCAACGCCGTCGTCGAGCGCCACATTGCCATCAGCACCAACCGCAACGTCAACGTGATCCGTACGCTCGCCGACAAGTGGGCGTGAGCCCTGCTGCGCCTCGATCCGGTCAGGCGGGAACCTCGGTCTCGGCAGCCTCGACCACCGATCGCCGAGTGACCTCGAAGTCTGCCGGGTCGAAGCGGCTGATCCGGCGGACCAGCTCGCCGGTGGACCACGGCCAGGAGAAGCTGTTGCGACCGTTGGCGTCGATGAAGTAGCTGTGGCAGGACGCGCCGCTGTAGGCGGTGCCGGCGAGCGCGGCCTGCACGTCCGCGACGTACGCGGCCTGGGCCTGTGGGCTGACGTCGAGCTTCGTCCAGCCCTGTGCGCGGGCGGTCGTGATGGCTTCGGTGATCATCGCCACCTGCGACTCGGCGACGGCGAAGGCCGAGCCGTGACCGGTGCCGAGGCTCGGGCCGAGCACCACGAACGCGTTGGGGAAGCCGGTGACCGAGGTGCCCTGGTAGGCCTCGGGGGAGCCGGCCCAGTGCTCGGCGAGCGTGCGGCCGTCGGCTCCACGGATCAGGTCGGCGACCGGCATGTCGAGGATGTGGAAGCCGGTGCCGAGGATGATCGCGTCGACCTCCGCCGTGCTGCCGTCGGTGCCGATCACGCGTGCGCCCTCGACCCGTTCGACGCCGGTGGCGTGCACCTCGACGTTCGGCTTCGTCAGCGACTGGAGGTAGTTGTTGGAGAAGAGGATCCGCTTGCACCCGAGCAGGTAGTCGGGCGTCAGCTTCGCCCGGAGCTCCTTGTCCCGGACGACGGTGCGCAGGTAGGCCCCGCCGATCTGCTGCAAGCCCCGCATCAGCGGCTGCGGGCGGCGGAAGGCGATACCGACGGCCTCCATGGCGGCGTACTCGACCGCCCCGAGCGCCTTCTCGAAGAAGGGCACGTGGTGCTTGACCCACTTCTCCGCGTTCGGCACCGGATGGTCGACCTTGGGCAGCACCCAGTGGGCGGTGCGCTGGAAGAGGTGCAGATCGGCGACCTGCTTCTGGACCTCGGGTACGAACTGGACCGCCGACGCCCCGGTGCCGATCACGGCCACCCGCTTGCCGTCGAGGTCGACGTCGTGGTTCCACCGGGCCGAGTGCCAGACGTCGCCGGGGAAGTCGGCCAGACCGGGCAGGTCCGGGATCTTTGGCTCGTTCCACGGCCCGGCGGCGGCGACCAGGAAGCGAGTGGCGATCTCGCCGTCGCTGGTCTCCAGGCGCCACCCGGCGGACTCGGCGTTCCAGGTCGCGCCGCGGACCTCGACCCCGAACCGGGTGATCTCCTCGAGGCCGCGATCCCGGGCCACGCCGTCGATGTAGGCGAGGATCTCCGGCTGGTTGCCGTAGACCCGGGACCAGTCGCTGTTGGGCGCGAACGAGAACGAGTAGAGGTTGGACGGTACGTCGCACGCGCACCCCGGATAGGTGTTGGCCCGCCAGGTGCCGCCGTAGGTGTCGGCCTTCTCGAGGATGACGACGTCCTCGACGCCCGCCTCGCGCAGCTTGATCGCGGCCGCGATGCCGGAGATGCCGGCGCCGATGACGACGACCTCGTGGTGGGTGCTCGTGCGTGCGCGTCGTCGACTCATGTTGGGATACTAATGGTATTTGAATACCGACGGTAGGTCGAGCAGGTAAGATCTGACCCGTGGGCCGGATCACGCGCAAGGAGTCGCACGCGCAGACGCGTGAGCGACTCATCGCCACCGCGCACGGGATGTTCCTCTCCGACGGCTACAACGCGACCTCGCTCGACAAGGTCGCCACCACGGCGGGCTTCTCGAAGGGCGCGGTCTACTCGAACTTCTCGACCAAGCACGAGCTCGGCCTGGCCGTGCTCGACGTGATCCACCGGGAGCGAGCGCAGTCATTGGCGGACGCCGTCAGCGGCGTCGACACCGTCGAGGGCAGGATCGACGCCTTCGCGGCGTGGGCGGAGGCCAACATCGGCGACGTCGGCTGGACCGCGCTCGAGGTCGAGTTCGCGACCAGCACCCGCCGCGTCCCCGAGGTGAGCCAGCAGCTCGCCGGCCGGCGTCGCGAGCTCACCGCGACCATCGCCGGCCTCATCGAGCAGCAGGCCGCCGACCTCGGCCTCACCCTGGCCTCGCCGGCCGAGGATGCCGCCGTCCAGGTGCTCTCGCTCGGCATCGGGCTCGGTGTCCAGCGTGCGTTCGATCCCGACCTCTCGGTCACCAGCCTGGTCGACCTGCTGCGGTCGCTGCTGGAGAGCGCGACGCCTGCGTCGTAGGTCGCGCGAGTCCCTAGTGGGCCGGGGCGCCGTTGCGCTCGGGTGCCGGGAAGGAGACCCGGTTCAGGCGGCGTACGGCCGGACTCAGCAGCGTCGCCAGCGAGATCGCCACGTAGGCGATGCCGGCGATCGCGAGCATGTTCTCGATCCCGTACGCAGCGGCCAGCGGCCCCATCGCCAGCTGTCCGACGGGGATGGCGATGTAGGTGCCGAGCTGGTCGTAGGAGGACGCCCGGGAGAGCAGGTCGCTCGGGACGTTCTCCTGCATCGAGAGCTGCCAGCCGAGACTGAAGACCTGGATGCCGACGCCGGAGAGGGCGGCCGCGGGCAACAGTACGGCGAGGTCGGTGGAGAAGCCGAGGGCGGCGATCGGCAGCCCGAACAGGGCCATGCCGATCATGCCGTAGAACAGCGGCCGCTCGAGCCGCACCTTCATCAGCACGAGGGTCGCGACGAGCACGCCGATCCCCTGGAAGGTGAGGATCAGGCCCCAGCCGCCCGCTCCCAGGCCTGAGCCCTCGGCCCGCTGCGGGCCGAGCGTGAGGAGTCCGCCCTCATAGAGCGCATTGAGCATCGTCGCGGCGCCGACACAGAGCCACAGCCAGCTCGTCGAGCGGAAGTAGTCCCACCCCGTGCGCAGATCGCCGATGACCGAGGCCTTGCCGACCGCGCCGCTGATCTTGACCGGCAGCAGCAGCAGAGCCGCGATGATCCAGGTGGCGGCGTCGAGCGCGAGCGCCCAGCCAGCGCCGACGCTGAGGACAAGCAGGCCGGCGGTGCCGGGACCGGCGACCGCGACGATCGCCCGGGTCAGCGACATCAGCACGTTGGCCTCCTGCAGCATGGTGCGAGGCACCACGAGCGGGATGATCCCCTGCTGGGCGGGCAGACCGGCGGCGGAGACGATGCCGTTGAGCGCGGAGAGTGCGATCAGGTGCCACAACTCGGCGACACCTGCGATGACGAGGACGGCGACGGCCGCCTGACTCAGGCCCGAGACCAGGTTGGAGGCGAACAGGATCCGGGCTCGGCCCATCCGGTCGGCGAGCACGCCGCCGATGAGCATGAAGGCGATCATCGGGATGGTGCGGGCCGCGAGGACGGCGCCGATCGCGATCGGCGCGTCACTGATCTCCAGGACCGCGAAGGCCAGGGCGACGGGCGCCATGAAGTTGCCGACCAGGTTGATCGATCGCGACGCGAAGAACCAGCGGAAGTGGGGTTCGCGAAGGGGGGCTGTCGCCGAGATCCGAGCCATTCGAGAGAGAATAGACCTTCGGGTGATTTCTATCTGCCCAAAATTCTCAATTCTGTCACGAGACCGTTATCCCGGCCGATCGCATCTCCTCGATGGCAGCCGAGGTGCTCGCCGCGGCCACGCCTGCGGTCAGGTCGGCGAGCAGCGTGGTGTGGAAACCGGCGGCTCGCGCGTCGAGCGCGGTGGCACGTACGCAGTAGTCGGTCGCCAGCCCGCACACGTCGACCTCCTCGACGCCGTGGGCCCGGAGCCAGTCGGTCAGATTGGCGCCGCCGGTGGCCGCGCCTTCGAAGCCGGAGTAGGCCGCGGCGTACTCGCCCTTGCGGAAGATCTCGTCGAAGGTGACCGGGTCGAGGTTGTGGTGGAAGGCCTCGCCGTCGGTGCCGACCACGCAGTGCGCCGGCCAGGAGTTCACGTAGTCCGGCGGGTTGCCGAAGTGGTCGCCCGGGTCGATGTGGTGGTCCTTAGTGGCCACGACCAGCCCGTACGTCTGCTCCGGGTCCTTGCTCGCCGCCCGCTCCCGCAGCAGCTGACCGATGTCGTAGGCCACCCGGGCCCCGCCGTCGACCGGCAGGGACCCGCCCTCGCAGAAGTCGTTCTGTACGTCGACCACGATCAGTGCACGCGTCATGCCCGTCAGCCTAGACCGGCCTGGGGAGACCGGCCCCGCGAGACATCACTGGAAGAGCGTCGGGATCGACGGATCGCCCTTCAGGAGCGAGTGGGCGATGACGGGGAGCTCGGCGACCGAGGCGCGGTGACGTTCGCGCGCGGCGTCGAGGGGCTCGCGGCCCACGACCTCACCGTTCTTGACCAGCTGGGTGAGCAGCGGCCGGTCGTTGCCGTCGCCCTCGGGTGCGGTGCCGATGCCGATCACCTCGGCGTCGGCGACGTCCTTGCGGTTGCGGCGGCGCAGGGCGTACTTCCGGCCGCCGATCGACGCCTTGGACGCGCTCTTCTTGGCGACCGGCTCCAGGTCGCCGGAGGCACCCTCGCGGGAGACCAGCTTGTAGACGAAGCCGGCGGTCGGGTGGCCGGAGCCGGTGACCAGCTGGGTGCCGACGCCGTAGCCGTCGACCGGGGCGGCCGCGAGGCCGGCGATGGCGTACTCGTCCAGGTCGCTGGTGACGATGATCTTCGTCTCGGTGGCGCCGAGGTCGTCGAGCTGGCGGCGTACGTCATGGGCGAGGAGCCCCAGGTCGCCGGAGTCGATCCGCACCGCGCCGAGCTCGGGACCGGCGATCTCGACCGCCTTCGCCACGGCCTCGGCGATGTCGTAGGTGTCCACGAGCAGCGTCGTGCCCTTGCCGAGGGAGGCGACCTGAGCCTGGAAGGCCTGCTCCTCGGTGTCATGCAGAAGGGTGAATGCGTGCGCGGAGGTGCCGGTCGTGGGCACGCCGAAGCGGGCGCGGGCGGCGAGGTTGGAGGTGGCGGTGAAACCGGCCACGTAGGCCGCGCGGGCGGCGGCGATCGCGGCCGCCTCGTGGGTGCGGCGCGAGCCCATCTCGATGCAGGGGCGCTCACCGGCCGCGAGCGTCATCCGGGAGGCCGCGGTGGCGATGGCCGAGTCGTGGTTGTAGATCGAGAGGAGCACGGTCTCCAGGACGACCGCCTCGGCGAAGCTGGCCTCGACCACGAGCAGCGGCGAGTGCGGGAAGAAGGTCTCGCCCTCGGCGTACCCCCAGATGTCGCCGGTGAAGCGGTAGCCGGCCAGCCATTCCAGGGTCGGGCCGTCGACGACGCCCTCCAGGACGGCCAGCTGCTCCGAGCCGAAGCGGAACGCCTCGAGGGCGTCGAGCGCGCGCCCGACCCCGGCCACCACGCCGTAGCGGCGCCCGCCGGCCAGGCGCCGGGGGAACAGCTCGAAGACGGCGCGACGCTCCGCGGTGCCCGCCTTCAGGGCGGCCTGGAGCATGGTCAGCTCGTAGTGATCTGTCAGGAGCGCGGTCGAGTCCGCTGTCGAGTCCACGGGCACATCGTGGCACGATGGACTGCATGAGCGCGCCAAGCCCCGTGGAGCTCGACGAGCCGGAGATCGACGACGTCGTCGCACCGTCGACCCCATGGGTGACCATCGTCTGGAACGACCCGGTCAACCTGATGTCGTACGTCACCTTCGTCTTCCAGAAGTACTTCGGCTACTCCAAGAAGAAGTCGGAGAAGCTGATGATGGAGGTGCACAACGACGGCAAGTCGGCCGTCTCCTCAGGGTCACGCGAGGAGATGGAGCGCGACGTGCAGGCGATGCACGAGTACGGCCTTTGGGCGACACTGGAGAAGCAGGAGTGATGGGCGGGTTCAGCTACCACCGCCGCAGCAAGCAGATCATCGCGACCTTCTCCGGGTTCGAGGCCGACCTGCTCCGTTCGTTGGCCTCGCAGCTCGTCGAGCTGTTGCGCAACGAGGTCGCCGCACCTGCCGAGAGCGACGACCCGCTCGAGGCCCTGCTCGACTTCTCGGGGCCGACCACCGAGCCCGAGGACCCGGTCCTGAAGCGGCTCTTCCCCTCTGCGTACGGGAACGACGAAGAGGCCGCCGGGGAGTTTCGGCGGTTCACCGAGGGTGGGCTGCGCGACGGCAAGGCGCGGGCCGCGTCCACGATCATCGACTCGCTCGAGGAGGCGGGCCTCCCGCCCGAGCTCGACGAGGACGGGCTGGTCATCGACGTCGAGCTGCCGATCCCCGACGCCGAGGCGTGGATGCGCTCCTTCACCGACATCCGGCTCGCGCTGGCGACCCGGCTCGGGGTCGAGGAGGGCGACGAGGACTTCTGGGACTCGCTGCCCGACGACGACCCCGCCGGCCAGGTCTACGGGATCTACCAGTGGGTCGGGATCCTGCAGGAGACCATGGTCGAAGCGCTGTGGGCGGCGTCCTGACTAGGGCGAGCGTTCGGCTGCACGGCCGTCCAGAAGGGTGACCAGGATCCGGGTGAGCGTCCTCCGGTCCTCCTCGGGCAGGGGCCGCAGCAGCTCGTCGGCCGCCTGCTGACGAGCCTCCTCGATCAGTCGTCCCAGGCGTACGCCTTCCTCGGTCGCGACCACGCAGACCGCCCGACGGTCGGCGGGATCCGGCTGGCGCACGACCAGGCCGTGGAGCTCGAGGCCGTCGATGACCTCGGTGGCCGACCGAGGGACGATGCGGAGCCTCTCGGCGAGCGCCGAGAGGCGCATCGGCTCATCGGCGGCGAGCACCATCCGCAGAGCACGGGCCTGCGAGGGGGTGACGCCCCAACGGGCGGTCGCGTCGCCGAAGCGGCGGCGAAGGGTGCGCGCTGCCGCCATCAGCAGGTCGGCGGTCTCGTCCACAGGAATAATCCTAACGCCATCGTGCGTTGGCCTCATTGTGAGCAAACCTCAGTAAATAGGATCGAGGTGTTCGAATGAGTGAGCCGCACCCGTACAGACCTTCCGGCGAATCCGGCCGATCCGGCCGTGATCCCGGCAGCAAGCGCGCCGATCGCGCCCAGCTCGAGGCCAAGCCGGTCTCGCTGCGGCGGATCGCCCGCCTCTTCGCGCCCTACCGTGGGCGCCTGCTTCTCGTCGTGGCGCTGATCGTGGTGAGCTCGGTGATCGGTCTGGCGCAGCCGTTCCTGGTCAAGCACGTCATCGACACCGCCCTGCCCGAGCGCGACACCACGCTGCTCGTGCTCAGCGTCGCCGCGATGGTGCTCGTCGCGATCGCCTCCGCCGCCCTCGGCGTGGCCCAGACGCTGATCTCGACCGAGGTCGGCCAGCGGGTCATGCACCGACTGCGTACCGACCTCTTCGGGCACCTGCAGCGCCAGTCGCTGGACTTCTTCACCCGTACCCGGGGTGGCGAGGTGCAGTCGCGGATGGTCAACGATATCGGCTCGATGCAGTCGGTGGTCACCTCCACCGCGACCTCGATCGCGGCCAACGTCACGGTCGTCGTCGGCACCGTGGTCGCGATGATGGCGCTCAACTGGCGACTCGCGCTGATCTCGCTGGTGGTGCTGCCGCCGGCGGTGTGGACGACCCGCAAGGTGGCGCAGATGCGCTATGCGGTCACGACGCAGCGTCAGGCGAAGATGGCCGACCTGCACGTGCAGGTCGAGGAGGGGCTCTCGGTGAGCGGCATCCTGCTGACCAAGACGCTCGGTGCCGCGCCGGCCCTGGCCTCCCGTTTCGAGCAGACCTCCCACGACCTCGTCGGTCTGGAGGTACGCAGCCAGCTCGCCGGGCGGTGGCGGATGGCGACCATGCAGGTGGTCTTCGCCGCGGTTCCGGCCGCGCTCTACCTCGCCGCGGGCTTCCCGGCGACCTCCGGTGCGCTGACCATCGGGACCCTGGTCGCCTTCGTCTCGCTCCAGGGCTCGCTCTTCCGGCCGCTGATGGGTCTGCTCAACGTCGGGGTCGACGTGACCTCCTCCCTGGCGCTCTTCTCGCGGATCTTCGAGTACCTCGACCTGCCGGTCGAGATCGACGACCCGGCCTCCCCGGTGCCTCTGGCTGAGGCTCGCGGGGAGGTCGTCCTCGACGACGTCGGGTTCTCCTACGACGGCTCGCAACCCGTCCTCGAGCACATCTCGCTGCGGGTGCCCGCTGGCGGCTCGCTGGCGCTGGTCGGGGCCACCGGATCGGGCAAGTCGACGCTGGCCGGGATGGTCGCGCGGCTGCACGACCCGACCTCTGGCCGGGTGCTGCTCGACGGGGTCGACCTGCGCGACCTGACTCTCGCCGACCTGGCCGCCAACGTCGGCATGGTCACCCAGGAGACCTATCTGCTCCATGCGAGCGTTCGCGACAACCTGCGCCACGCGCGCCCCGAGGCGAGCGACGCCGAGATCGAGGAAGCTGCGCGTGCTGCCCGGATCCACGATCTGATCGTCGGGCTCCCCGACGGCTACGACACGCTCGTCGGCTCCCGCGGCCACCGCTTCTCCGGCGGTGAGCAACAGCGGCTGGCGATCGCCCGCACGCTGCTGCGAGACCCGCGCGTGCTCGTGCTCGACGAGGCCACCTCCGCGCTCGACAACACCACCGAGCGGGAGGTCCAGGCCGCCCTGGACCGCCTGGCGGAGGGACGTACGACGATCACCATCGCCCACCGCCTCTCCACCGTTCGCGACGCCGACCAGATCGCCGTGCTCGACCAGGGCCGGGTCGTCGAGGTCGGCACCCATGAGGAGCTGCTGCTGCGGGGCGGCGCCTACGCCGACCTCGTACGCGGGGGTCTGACGGCGGCCGCCTAGCACGGATCCGGTGCGCGATGCGGACGGCGTCCGAGGGCCGGTCACGTTCAGGATCCGGTGCTCGGGCGCATACGCTGAGCAGCGTGCTGACCATCGACCAGGCGACGTACGACGCGATCGTCGCCCACGCGAAGCGCGACCATCCCGACGAGGCGTGCGGGATCGTCGCGGGCCCTGAGGGGTCCGACCGGCCGGAGCGATACATCGAGATGATCAACGCCGCCGGCTCGCCGACCTTCTACGAGTTCGACTCGACCGATCTGCTCCAGCTCTACAAGGAGATGGACGCGAACGACGAGGAGCCGGTGGTCGTCTACCACTCCCACACGGCGACCGAGGCCTACCCGTCCCGCACCGACATCGGGCTGGCGATGGAGCCGAACGCTCACTACGTGCTGGTCAGCACCCGAGAGCACGGAAATGACGAGGGTCCGGTCGAGTTCCGGTCCTACCGGATCGTCGACGGCACCGTCACCGAGGAAGAAATCAGCATCGTCCCGACGTTGTCGTGACGCGCAACACCTACATCTAGGAGAACGAACCCATGGCCATCGAGGTCAAGATCCCGACCATCCTCCGCACCTACACCGCCGGTGAGAAGGCAGTCAGCGCCGAGGGCAAGACCCTGAGCGCGCTCATCGACGACCTCGAGGCGAACCACTCCGGCATCAAGGAGCGCCTCATCGACAACGGTGACCTGCGCCGCTTCGTCAATGTCTACATCAACGACGAGGACGTACGCTTCATCGGCGGTCTCGACGCCGAGCTCAAGGACGGCGACCAGGTCGTCGTGCTTCCCGCCGTCGCCGGCGGCTGCTGAACCCTTCAGCCCAGAATGCCGCGGTCGTACGCTCGTGCGACCGCGGCTGCTCTGTCTGTGACCCCGAGCTTGTCGAAGATGTGACCCAGGTGGGTCTTGACCGTCGCCTCGCTGACGAAGAGCTTCGCGGCGATGGCGCGGTTGGTCGTGCCGCGCGCGACGAGGGTGAGCACCTCGCGCTCGCGGGGGCTCAGCTGGGCCGTCGGACCGGGTGAGCGCAGCCGGGAGGCGAGCCGGGTCGCGACCGCGGGGGAGAGGACGGTCTCGCCGGCCGCCGTCGCGCGGACGGCCTCGACCAGGTCCGGCGTCGGCGCGTCCTTGAGCAGATAGCCGGTCGCACCCGCCTCGATCGCGGCGACCACGTCGGAGTCGGTGTCGAACGTCGTCAGGACCAGTACGCCGGTCGGCGACTCCAACGCCCGGAGCCGATCGATCACCTCGACCCCGCCGGTGCCGGGCATCCGCAGGTCCAGCACGAGTACGTCCGGCTCGAGCTCCTCGACGAGGGCCAGTGCCTCCGCCCCGTCGCCGGCCTGGCCGACGACCTCGAAGCCTTGCGCGCGGAGCACGCCGACCACCCCGTCGCGTACGACGGGGTGGTCGTCGGCGACCACGATCCTGATCTGAGTCATGCGGGTCCTCGGGGGAGTGCGGGGATGCTGGCGGAGACGGCGGTGCCGGCGCCGGGGGCGGACTCGAGGGTGAAGGTGCCGGCCAGGCGCTGGGCCCGCTCGCGCATCATGCCCAGCCCGAACGAGGACGAGCGGCGCGGAGCGGTGGGGTCGAAGCCGGAGCCGTCGTCGCGCACGTCGAGGATGACGTCGGCGTCGTCGAAGGTGAGGGTGACGCCGACCCGTTGCGCGGAGGCGTGCTTGGCGACGTTGGCGAGTGCCTCCTGGGCGATCCGCAGCAGTGTCGCCTCGACCTCGGAGTGCAGCGCCGTGGCATCGCCGACGACGACGAAGGAGGCCTCGACACCATGGTCGTCGCGCCAGCTCGTGACCAGCCTCGAGAGAGCGTCGGCGAGGCCCGCGTCGGCCAGCTCGGCGGGGGTGAGATCCTGCACGGACCGCCGCGCCTCGACCAGCGCGGTGCGGGCCAGCTCGGTCGCCCGGGTCACCCGGCGGCGTACGTCCTGGGCGTCCGCGGATCCCTCGGCGGCCTGGAGCTGGGCCACGACTCCGGCCAGGGACTGGGCGATGGTGTCGTGGATCTCGCGGGCGAGGCGCTCGCGCTCGTCGCGTACGCCGGCTGAGCGTGACTGGGCGAGCAGCTCCTGCTGGAGCCGGGCGTTCTCGGTGAGTGCTTCCTCGAGGCGGTCGATCGTCGCGGCGCGCTCCCGGCTGACGGCGTCGAGGTGCTCGCTGTAGCGGCCCATGAGGGAGGCCAGACCGAAGTTGAGCACGAACAACAGCGGCAGCAGCAGGCTCTGCCACGGGTTGTCGTATGGGGGCGGACCTCCGGTCTGACCCATCGCCATGATCACTGCGGTGGCCGCCATGGCCACCCATCGCCACCGACCGCGGAAGGAGTCGAACGCGTCCAGGAACCCGATCCAGGCGAAGATGCAGAACAGCGGGTGCATCGCGGTCAGCACTGCGGCCAGTGCCGTGCGGCCGATGTAGCCGACCGGATGGGGGCGGCCGTAGACGTACATCCATCGCCACGTCCACACCGCGGTCGCCGCCACGAGGATCCCGAAGATCACGCGTGCGCCGGGCGACTGCGGCCCGATCTCGGGAAAGGTCGCGACGCAGATCGCCGAGGCGAGCGCGAGCAGCACGAAGGGCAGCACCTTGAGATTGCGCTCCCAGCGCTGCTCGTGCCCGACAGCCGAGGTCATGTGGAGGACCTTCTCATTCCCAGCGGAAGGCGCGCACGGCAATCAGGTAGAGCACGACCGCCCAGCCGCCCATCACCGCCAGATCCACCAGCTGCGGGAAGGCGCCGCCGGCGGCGTCGTTGAGCGCGTTGGAGGCAGCGCCGTAGGGCGTGAACGAGATGATGTCGCGGGCGGTGCCGCCGAAGGCCTCGACCGGGAAGTAGACCCCCGCGGTGAACATCGACGGGAAGAAGACCACCATCCCCACCACCTGCCCGGTCTTCGCGTTGGGGGAGACCGCGGTGATCGCGGCGCCGATCCCGAGCGAGACGGCCAGTGCCAGGACGTAGGCGACGACGTATCCGAGGAGCGACTCCGGGAGCGGGGTCCCGAACGCCACCCGGCCGAGCACGATCACGATCACCGAGGAGGCCGCGACCGCGACGGCGTGCACCAGCACCTGGCCGAGCAGGATCGAGGCGGGGCGGGCCGGCGTGGTCCCGAGTCGCCGCAGGACCCCGCTCTCGCGGTAGCCGGTGAGCGTCGGCGGCATCGTCATGATCGCCGCCATGATCATCGAGAGCAGCACGGTGACCGGGACGTAGACATCGATCAGGCTCCGGCCGCCGAGGTCGGCACTGTCCTCGCGGAAGCTCGGGATCAGCCCGAGCACCCCGAGTAGCAGGCTCGGGAACAGGACGATCCAGAAGAGCGAGAGCCGCTCGCGGGCGAAGAGCCGGGACTCCGTACGGATCACGGCGACGGTCGGGCTGGTCATCGGAGCGCCTCCTGGCGAGTGTCTGTTTCGGTGAGGTCGAGGTAGGCGGCGTCGAGGCTGCCCGCGGCGACCCGGAGTCGCTGCGGGGTGACGCCCTGCGCACGCAGCATCTCGATGACCGCGAGCGCGACTCCCTCCGCGCCCTCGACGGTGACGGTGCCGTTCTCGGCGCGCACCGCGGTGACGCCGGCGAGCTCGCGCAGCGAGGCCAGGTCGATCGCGACCGTGGTCTCGAACGTGGTGATCGTGGCGGCGGAGGCGGAGTCGATGAGCCCCGCCGGAGTGTCCAGCGCCCGGATCCGGCCGGCGTCGACGATGGCGATCCGGTCGCAGAGCGTCTGCGCCTCCTCCATCGAGTGGGTGACCAGCAGGACGGTCACACCCCGGTCGCGTACGTCTCGCACCAGGTCCCACACCTCACGGCGGGCCCGCGGGTCCAGGCCGGTGGTGAGCTCGTCGAGGACGACGACACGCGGCCGGCCGATCAGCGCCAGCGCGATCGAGAGCCGCTGCTGCTGACCGCCGGAGAGGTTCTCGAACCGCTGCCGCAGGTGAGGGCCGAGGCCGAGCCGCTCGGCCAGTGGCGCCCACGGCTCCGGCTCGGGGTAGAAGGCGCTCCACAGCTCCAGCGCCTCCTGCACGGTGATCTTCGGCTGCAGCTTCGCCTCCTGGAGCTGTACGCCGAGCACCTCCGTCACGGCGGCGCGATCCGTCCACGGGTCGATGCCGTGGACCCGGATCCGGCCGCGGTCGCCGACCCGCAGGCCGGCGATCGACTCGACGGTCGTGCTCTTGCCGGCTCCGTTGGGGCCGAGGATGCCGAAGATCTCTCCGGTCTCGACGTGAAGGCTGATCTCGTCGACCGCCACCTTCTCGCCATAGGTCTTGCGCAGGCCGTCCACGACGACCGCTGGTTCTCGCTCCTGATGCATACCTTCAGCCTGGTCGGTGACGCGGTCTCACGGATCGGGCGATCGGCGCGAGTGGGCATCAGTCGATCGGTTGATGCGACGATGGACCCCATGCGCTACGACAACCTGCTGGCGTCGGTCGGGGGCACCCCGTTGGTGGGGCTGCCCCGCCTCTCGCCCTCTCCCGACGTACGTCTGTGGGCCAAGCTCGAGGACCGGAACCCCACCGGCTCGATCAAGGACCGCCCGGCTCTTCGCATGGTCGAGGAGGCCGAGAAGGACGGCAGGCTCCGCCCGGGCTGCACGATCTTGGAGCCGACCTCCGGCAACACCGGGATCTCGCTGGCCATGGCCGCCAAGCTCAAGGGCTACCGGATCGTCTGCGTGATGCCCGAGAACACCTCCGAGGAGCGTCGCCAGCTGCTGCGGATGTGGGGCGCCGAGATCGTCTCCTCGCCCGCCGCCGGTGGCTCCAACGAGGCCGTCCGGGTCGCCAAGCGCCTCGCCGCCGAGCACCCCGACTGGGAGATGCTCTACCAGTACGGCAACGCCGCCAACGCGCGCGCCCACGAGGAGGGCACCGGCCCCGAGCTCCTCGCCGACCTCCCCTCGATCACCCACTTCGTCGCCGGGCTCGGCACGACCGGGACCCTGATGGGTGTCGGCCGCTACTTCCGCGCCGCCAAGCCGGAGGTACGCATCGTCGCCGCCGAGCCGCGCTACGGCGAGCTCGTCTACGGGCTCAGGAATCTCGACGAGGGCTTCGTCCCCGAGCTCTACGACGCGTCCCTGATCGACGCCCGCTTCTCGGTCGGCCCCCGTGACGCCGTACGCCGCGTCCGCGAGCTCCTCGAGCTCGAGGGCATCTTCGCCGGCATCTCCACCGGCGCCATCCTCCACGCCGCCCTCGCCCAGGCCGCCAAGTCCCTCAAGGCCGGCGAGAAGGCGGACATCGCCTTCGTCGTCGCCGACGGCGGCTGGAAGTACCTCTCCACCGGGGCGTACGAAGGCACCATCGACGACGCCGAGGAAGGCCTCGAGGGCCAGCTCTGGGCGTAAGGCGAGGCAGGTCAGCCGCGTCGATCGGCCTGTGACGTCGGCGCTCGCCCGAACCTGTCGGTGGGCGCCGCTAGCGTTCCAGAAAGCCTCGACGGACGAGGCGTTCTGGATGCACGGCAAGGAGTGCCTCACCATGGATGATTGCTTGGAAACGCTTCTAGTGTCAGATATAGTCGACAACTGATGGAAGTCGTCAGCACGGACGCCTTCGACAAGTGGTTGAGGAAGCTGAAGGACCGTCAGGCCCGATTACGCATCGTGGAGCGTGTCGACCGGTTGGCCCGAGGCAACCCCGGCGACGTGAAGCCAGTCGGTCATGGCATCTCCGAGATGCGGCTGGCGTATGGCCCGGGATACCGGGTCTATTACCTGCGGGATGGCGAGAAGCTGATTCTGTTGCTCTGCGGTGGCGACAAGTCGACGCAGAGCGAGGACATCGCGGTCGCGCATTTCCTGGCTGACGAGTGGCATGCAGACAAGGACGGTGGGCACGATGGCCGCTGACAAGTACAAGCGATTCGACGCTGCCGACTATTTGGACGACTTCGAGGATGTCGCTGCGTACCTCGAGATTGCCCTCGAGGAGTCGGCAGACGACCCGACAGCGGTGCCTCGCGCGCTCGGCGTGATCGCCAGGTCGCAGAACATGAGTGAGCTCGCTCGACGGGTCGGGATGAGTCGCGACGGCCTCTACAAGGCGCTCTCCGCGGACGGCAACCCGACCTGGTCGACGATCCTCAAGGTGACCAACGCGCTCGGGCTCAGGTTCGAGCTGCGCGCTGTTGCTTAGGCGTGAGGCGTCAGCGGCAGAAGGCGTAGACGACGAGGCCGTGGTCCTCGCCGGAGAAGACCTGGTCGAGGGCCTTGCCGGTGAGGTGGGCGTCGACGTAGCGCGGGGCGGGGCCGGTGGCGACGATGGCGTGGCCGGGGAGCCTGCCGGTCATGTCACGTGGGGCCTCGGCACTCCAGCAGTCGTGCTTCTCGATGAGGGCGGCGGGGCTGCCGGGGGCCATCGGGCGGCCGGACCAGACGCTGCCGGCGTCGGGCTCGGCGCCGAGCTGCACCAGCGCTACGGCGACGGCGGATGCGTACATCGCCCAGATGCCGAGCGCCAGGAACCCCGTGCGTCCGAGGAAGGCTCTCACTCCTGGGCAACGCGGCAGCAGGCCCCGGGGTTACGGGCGGTGGCTGGAGACGGCCACGTCGTGGTCGTGGATCCAGGCGAGATGACGGTCGTACGCATCGCCTGACCCGAGCCGCTTGTTGCGGGCCTGGGCGCGCGGACCGTCGGGAAGATGGAGGACGTCGGCGGCGGCCAGCGAGGCGATCTGGATGCGGCGGGTGCGGTCGCGGCGGCGTACCTCGTAGGTCGCGCGGGCGCGGTCCGTGTCGTCGTCGCCGGCAAGACAGTCGGCGAGGACGATCGCGTCCTCGATCGCCTGGGCGGCACCCTGACTGTGGTGGGGGACCATCAGGTGAGCGGCGTCGCCGAGCAGCGTGACCCGGCCGCGCGACCAGGTGGCCAGGGGTGGCCGGTGGAAGAGGCCCCAGTGCTCCGAGCACGGTGCCGCGGAGATCATCTGGACCACGGCCGGATGCCAGCCGGCGTACGCATGGACATGCTCGTCCGGGTCGGCCGGCCAGGACCACGAGTCCGGTGTCCAGGGCCCGAGCTGCCGCTTGACCAGCAGGAACGCGTGGTCGCCGTCGCCGACCGGATGATGCATCAGGTGGCCGTCGGTCCCCGTCCACACCTGCACGCGGCCGGGGTCGGGGAGCAGCGTGAGCTGCGAGCGCGGGACGATCCCGCGCCAGGCGATGCAGCCGGAGAACTGGGTGTCGTCGTAGCCGACGACGTGCTCGCGCAGCTTCGATCCGGCGCCGTCGGCGCCGATGACCAGGTCGGCCTCGACCGACTCGCCGCCGGCGAACTCCAAGGTCGCGGGGCCGTCGCCGGGATCGGTGAGACCGACCAGACGGTGGCCGAGGTGGAGCCCTTCGGTGCCGAACGCCTCGCTCAGAAGCGCGTGCAGGTCGGCGTGACCGATGCCATAGCAGGGCGCCCCGGCACGGTCGGCGTACTCCGCGGCGGAGAGCACCCGGCCGATCGCGGCTCCGGTGTGGCCGTCGCGCCAGACCCAGCCATTGACGGTCGCCGCCGCCTCACCGAGATCCGGCTCGAGTCCGATGCGCGCCAGGAGCCGGGTCGCGTTGGCCGGTAGCAGCACGGCGTCGCCGGCCGGGCGTGGATCGGCCGCGGCCTCGTAGACCTCGACATCGATGCCTCTGCGACGCAGTTCGACGGCGAGAGTCAGGCCGCCGATGCCGGCGCCGATGATCGTGACCCGCCGGGCACGACGATCCCTGCGTAAAGCTGCCCGAGCCATCCGGGTGACTGACATCGCACGCTCCTTGGGGAGGTTACGTTCGAAACGTACCTCAGGGGCGTGTGTGCTCGTGGACGGTTACGGCAAACATCATTTGACGTCGAGGGTCTGCTCCGTGCCGATGTCACTGGTCCCGATGGGCCCGAGGCCGAGGAGATCCAGAGCCAGGTTGCCGAGGTCGGCGTTGCGTACGGGCTGAGGGCCTTCGTAGTCGGGCCGGTCCTTGCCCGGATCGCGGTAGTCGTCGGCGTTGAGCTCGTAGAGGTCCGTGCCGGCGCCGGCGTCCGGGCCCCACACGATGAACGGGATCCGGTAGTTCTCGTAGACCTTCTCGGAGTGGTTGGTGATGCCCGGCTTGAAGCCGTGGTCGGCGGTGAGGATGACGTCGAGCTCCTTCGTCAGCCCCGGATCGGCGTCGATGACCTCGAGGAACTCGCCGACCTGGGCGTCGGACTCCTCGACGGCCTCCAGATACTCCGGCGACATCCCACCCGAGGCGTGCCCGGCGGCGTCGGGAAGGGACAGGTGTACGAAGGTGAGGTCCCGACGCTCGTCGGCGAGATCCTCGGCGGCTTCCGGGACCAGGTCGTCGTGGTCGTCGATCGGCACGTAGAGGTCGATGTCGTCCTCCCAGGCTCGCTGCCACAGCTCGAACTTCTGCTTCGTCACGAAGACCCCGGTGCTGAGCCCGGCCTCGTGGGCGACGGTGAACACCGACTCCTCGTTCTTCGAGATCGACTTCGAGGGGTCGCCGACGTTCCAGGTGACCCCGTGGCCGCCGTCGTCGGCGTCGATCGGGTCGCCGGTGACCATGCTGGTGTGGTTGGGCAGGGTGATGTTCTTCTCGTAGGCGGTGCGCGCGTTGAGCGTCGAGGCGCCTTCGTCGATCAGCCGGTGGATGTTGGGCGTCTTCGCCGGACCCAGCTTCGCGAGCGCATCCGGGTTGAGCCCGTCGATCGAGATCGCGAGCACCTTGCGGCCGACCTGGGTGGGCTCACGCTCGGCACGGACGCGGCCATCGCCCCTGTCGTCATCGGCACCGCCGCCGCCGTTGTCTCGGTCGGGCAGGGCGGTGAACGCCACGACGAGCACGACGACGAGGAAGATGCCGAAGGAGACGAGAGGGAAGAGGCGACGCACCGGCACACCCTAAGTGAACCCGATGGCACCCCGGGCGAACGCTCAGCGAATGTCTAGTGACTGAGTTGAGTTCAGCGTGCTGCCCGGGATCGGGCCCAGGCCGAGCAGGTCCAGGGCCAGGTTGCCGAGTTCGCCGTTGCGGATCGGCTGCCTTCCGGCGTACGTCGGCCGGGTCGTCCCCGGCGCGAGGTAGTCGGGGTTGAGCCGGTAGAGCGAGGCGCCGCGCGCGACGCCGGGACCCCACACGACGAACGGGATCCGGTAGTTGGAGTAGAGGTGCGCACCGTGGTCCCTGGCGGCGGCCTTGAAGCCGTGGTCGGCGGTGAGGATGACGTACGTCGACCGCTTCAGCGTCGTCGAGGCGTCGATCGTCTTCAGCAGCCTGCCGATGCGGGCATCGGTGCGGATCACCGAGGCGCGGTAGGCCGCGCTCATTCCGCCGTCGCGGTGACCGTAGTGGTCGGGGGAGCCCAGGTGCACGAAGGTGAAGGCACGCTTGCTGGCCGCCAGGTCGGCAGCCGCCCGGCTCACCAGGTCGGCGTCGCTGTCGACCACGAACCGGTCGATCGAGGGCCAGGAGCGGTCGAAGATGCCGAACTTCGACTTCGACGCGAACAGCGCGCTGCTCCGGCCGGTGCGCTCGACCTGGCTGAAGACCGATGAGACCGGGTGACCGGCGGCCTCCTGCACCGTCATCCAGCGCCGGTCGTCGTTCCAGGTGACCCCGTGGCCGTGCGCGGACCGGGTGATCCGGCGGCCGGTGACCATCGAGGTGTGGTTGGGCAGGGTGACGTTCTGCTCGTACTCGCTGCGCGCCTGGCGGGTCGAGGCGCCGCCGCGCATCAGCCGGTAGATGTTGGGCAGGTTGCCTGGGCCGAGCTTCTCGACCGCGGTCACGCTGAGGCCGTCGACGGAGATCGCCAGCACTCGCTTCGTGGTCGCCGCCTGCGCGGGCCGCCCGGGCAGCTCGACGACCGCGAAGGTCACGCCCAACAGGGTGATCAGGACCATCAGCACCAGCGAGCGCCGAGAAATCGTCATAACCGGACGTTAACAACACTGATCCGGCCCGCTCATGAACGTGAGATGGATCTCGGGTATGTCTCGAGTGACCCCCAGCACTGCGAAGTTGCGCTGTTTGGGCCTAGCCTTGACGATCGTGCAGTCCGTCTCGTCCCTGGGTTCGCCCTCGCCCCTGGGTTCAGCCCAGCCCGACCGCGACGCCCCGATCGGGATCTTCGACTCGGGCTTCGGCGGTCTCACCGTGGCGCGATCGGTGATCGACCAGCTCGCCCACGAGTCGATCCTGTACGTCGGCGACACCGCCCGCGCCCCCTACGGGCCCAAGCCGATCGCCGAGGTGCGCGAGTACGCCCTGGAGTGCCTCGACCATCTCGTCGCGCAGGGCGTGAAGGCGCTGGTGATCGCCTGCAACTCGGCCTCGGCCGCGATGCTGCGCGACGCCCGGGAGCGCTACAAGCCGCTGCCCGTCGTCGAGGTCATCCTGCCTGCGACCCGTCGCGCCGTCGCGGCGTCCCGCACCGGCCGGATCGGGGTCATCTGCACCCATGCGACCGCCGAGTCGATGGCGTACGACGACGCCTTCGCCGCGGCTCCCCACGTCTCGCTGCACACCCAGGCGTGCCCCCAGTTCGTCCCGTTCGTCGAGGCCGGCATCACCGGTGGCGACGAGCTCCTCGCCGCCGCCCACGAATATCTGGACCCGCTGACCAGCGCCGGGGTCGACACGCTGATCCTCGGGTGCACCCACTATCCGCTCCTGACTGGTGTGATCTCCTATGTGATGGGCGACAACGTGACGCTGGTCAGCAGTGCCGAGGAGTCGGCGAAGGACGTCTACCGCGTCCTCGCCGAGCACGACCTGATGCGCGAGGGCGGCGAGCCGACCTACACGTTCCTCACCACCGGCAACCCCGCCGAGTTCAAGGCGATCGGCGCCCGGTTCCTGGGCCCGGAGCTCGCCGCCGCACAGCAGTTCGCCGGAGGGATGGGATGACCTCCGGGATGCGGCTGACCGTCATCGGATGCTCGGGCTCCTATCCCGGGCCCGACAGCCCCGCCTCCTGCTATCTCGTCGAGGCCGACGACGAGGACGGACGTACGTGGCGGATCGTGCTCGACATGGGCAACGGTGCGCTCGGGGTCCTGCAGCGCTACATCGACCCGCTGCTGATCGACGCCGTCCTGCTCTCGCACCTGCACGCCGACCACTGCGTCGACATGACCTCCTACTACGTGCTCCGGAAGTGGCACCCCACCGGCCCGCAGCCGCCGATCCCCGTCTACGGCCCCAAGGGCACCGGCCGGCGCCTGGCGAAGGCCTACGACCTGCCCAAGCGCCCCGGGATGCGCGAGGAGTTCGCGTTCTCGACCTACACCGGGCCGATCCACCTCGGCCCGTTCACGATCATCCCCACGGCCGTGGAGCATCCGGTCGACGCGTACGGGCTCCGGATCGAGGCGCACGGCAAGGTCATCGCCTACAGCGGCGACACCGCCGAGACCGAGGCGCTGCTCGACATCGCCACCGACGCCGACCTGTTCGTCTGCGAGGCCGCCTTCCGCGACGGCGTCGACAACCCGCCCGGCGTGCACATCACCGGCGTCCACGCGGGGGAGTACGCCACCAAGGCTCATGTGAAGAAGCTGGTCGTCACCCACGTCCCGCCCTGGCACGACTCCGCCGACGCCCTCCGTGAGGCGCGCTCGGCGTACGACGGTCCGACCGAGCTGGCGGCGACGGGGGCTGTGTACGAGGTTTGAGGTCGGGTTGGGATACCCGGTTAACCGGGTATCCCTGCACTTCTCGGGCATTGCAACACCTGAGAAGTGCAGGAAAAGCCTGAGCGGTGTGACCCGTGTGGCCGGTGAGGCGAGCGGCTCAGACCAGGCCGGCGTCGTGCACGGTGATCGCGATCTGGACCCGGTTGGTGGCGCCGAGCTTGTCGAAGAGTCGCGAGACGTGCGCCTTGACGGTCGGGATCGAGAGGTAGAGCTCCTTGGCGATCTCGGCGTTGCTCAGTCCGCGCCCGACGGCGAGGGCGACCTCGTGCTCGCGCTCGGTGAGCGCCTCGAGCCGGCGGCTGGCGGCGGCGGCGCGCTCGCCGGTCGGCTCGGCGCGGAGCCGGGTGATCAGGGTGCGGGTGGCCTTGGGGGAGAGGATCGGCTCGCCGGAGGCGACCGCGCGGATCGCCGCGACGATCTCGGGCGGGGGCGTGTCCTTGAGCAGGAACCCGTCGGCGCCGGCCGCGAGGGCGTCGACGACGTACTCGTCGGCACCGAAGGTGGTCAGCACGATGACCCTCGGCGACCTCGATTCGGTGAGCACCCGCCGGGTGGCCTCGAGGCCATTGATGCGCGGCATCCGGATGTCCATCAGCACCACGTCAGGGGCGGACGTACGGACCAGAGCGAGCGCCTCCTGGCCATCGGTCGCCTCGCCGACGACCTCGATGTCGGCCTGACCGCCGAGCATCAGTCCGAGGGCCGAGCGTACGAGCGGGTCGTCGTCGACGATCCCCACCTTGATCTTGACCGGACTCTCTGGGTTGGTCCCTGGGCTGCTCACTGGCCCCACGGTAGCCATGCTTCGAGGATGAAGACATCCTTTTCCGTGCGGTGCGTGAGGCGTCCACCCGCCAGGTCGACGCGCTCGGTGAGCCCGATCAGGCCCAGCCCGGCGCCCGGCGTGTTGGAGTCGAAGCCGAGCCGGTTGCGCACCAGCACCTCGATCCCGTGCTCCTCCGAGCCCTGCAGGGACACCTTCAGGGCCGCCCCGGGCGCATGTTTGCGGGCGTTGGTGATGCCCTCCTGCACGACCCGGTAGATCGACCGCCCGACCGCCTCCGGCGGTGAGCCCTCGACGTCGTCGTCGAAGGTGATGTTCATGCCGCCCTCGCGGGCCTCCTCGACGAGGCGGCTGAGGTCGGCGTACGTCGGCTGGGGCGCGGTCTCGGGATCCTCGCCGTTGCCGCGCAGCACGCCGAGGACGGTCCGGAGGTCGTCGAGCGCCCGGTGAGCACCGTCGCGGATGGTGCCCACCTCGGCCCGTAGTTGGTCGGCGGAGAGGTCCTCGCGGTAGGCGAGCGCGCCGGCCTGCATGGAGATGTGGGAGATGCGGTGGGCGAGTACGTCGTGCATCTCGCGGGCGATCCGCCGGCGCTCGGTCTCGCGGGCCTGGGAGACGCGCAGCGCCTGCTCGGCCTCGGCGGTCTCGGCGCGGAGCCGGAGCGTCGCGATCAGCTCACGACGGGAGCCGATGTACATGCCCCATGCGACCATCGCGGCGATGATCACCACGTTGGCGCCGAGGTTGAAGCCCCACAGCGGGATGCCAGGGATCTCCTCGGTGGGGGTGGTCTCCATGACCGCGAACCAGAACATGCCGGCGGCGACGTTGAGCAGCGAGATCGGGATGATCTCGCGCCAGCGGCGCCGGGTCGCCAGCGAGACCAGGGCGAGGCTCGACGCGCCGGCGGAAAGGATCGAGAACGCCCCGGCGACGATGGTGAACGTGGCGATCGCCACCGGCCAGCGGCGGCGCCAGAAGACCAGGACCATGCAGACGACGCCGAGGCCGAGGTCGAGCAGGAAACGCCATTCCGGCCACCCGTCGGTGCTGGATATCAGGCCGATGGCGCTGATCCCCAGCGCGAGGAGATACCGCCACACGTGCCCCCACAGGCTCAGGCGTGGCTGATAGGCCTCAGGTGACGGTTGCTGCACGGCGTACACGCTAGTCAACCGAGGTCGGGGACACAGGATCCCGCGGTCGCGCCAGGACCCATACTTTCGTCGGGTCGAGGGTCATCCGTATGTCCGATGCAGTCTGCGCCGGAGGCACGGCAGGATGTACGACATGATCAAAGTCGAAGGACTGACGAGGGTCTATGGGACCTTCACCGCGGTCGACGACGTGTCGTTCACCGCCGAGGCCGGCAAAGTCACCGGCTTCCTCGGCCCGAACGGCGCGGGCAAGTCGACCACCATGCGCATCATGGTCGGACTGACCAACCCCACCAAGGGTCGGGCAACGATCAACGGCAGCCTCTACGCCGACCTCCCCAACCCGGGCCGCCACGTCGGCGTCCTGCTCGATGCCAGCGCCCAGCACGACGGCCGCACCGGCCGCGAGGTGCTCACGCTCGCCGCGATGACGATGGGCCTGCCCAAGTCGCGCGTCGACGAGATGCTCGAGCTGGTCTCGCTGACGCCGTCGGAGGCGAAGCGCCGGATCAAGAACTACTCGCTGGGCATGAAGCAGCGTCTCGGCATCGCGCACGCGCTGATCGGTGACCCCAAGGTGCTGATCCTGGACGAGCCGGCCAACGGCCTGGACCCGGCGGGTATCCGCTGGATGCGTGGCCTGCTGAAGGAGTACGCCGACCGCGGCGGCACCGTCCTGCTCTCCTCCCACCTGCTTCACGAGGTCGAGCAGATCGCCGACGAGCTGATCCTCATCGGCAACGGCCGCATCGTGGCCGAGGGCACCAAGGACGCCATCCTCGCCGGGCAGGGCACTGCCGGCCAGTCGCTGGTCACCTCCCTGGACAACGAGGCGCTCACCGTCGCGCTCAAGGCCAAGGGCTACAGCGTCGAGCCGATCGGCACCGGCATGCGCGTCTCCGCCGCCCCGGCAGAGGTGGGCAAGGCCGCTCTGGAGGCCAACGTCGTGCTCACCGACCTCCGTGACGGCGGCGCCGGGCTCGAGGACATCTTCCTGCAGCTCACCGCCGAGACCCAGCGCGAGAGCACCACCCAGATCCACGCCGAAGGAGTCTCCGCATGAGCGCCGTATCCGTAGCGCCGTCCACCCCGCTCCCGGCGGTGACCAAGGTGCCGTTCGGCCGGCTGCTGCTGGTCGAGTGGCGCAAGATGACCGACACCCGTGCCGGCCGCGCCCTGCTGATCATCTCGGCCGGACTGTTGCTGCTGGCCATGGCGATCGTGGTCCTGGTGGCCGCGCTCAACGAGACCGTCGAGGTCTCGCTCTCGGCGTGGTCCTCGATCCTGGTCATCCCGCTCTCGCTGCTGACGCCGGTCCTGGCGATCATGATCGTCACCCAGGAGTGGGGCCAGCGCACCAACATGGTCACCTTCAGCCTCGAGCCGAGCCGGCTGCGAGTGATGAGCGCCAAGCTGGTCGCCGTCGTCGCGCTTGCCCTCGTCCTGATCGCCGTCGCGCTGCTGTGCGGCATCGTCGGGAACGTGCTCGCCGCTGCGGTGGGCGGATACGACGCGAGCTGGTCGATCGACGGTCAGGTCCTGGGCTGGACGATCGCCCAGCAGCTGCTCTACTTCGTGAGCGCCTTCGGTCTCGCGATGTGCCTGCTCAGCACGCCGTTCTCGATCGTGGTCGTCTACGTCGACCAGCTGCTCCTGCCGCTGATGGTGTGGTCCACGCTCTACTTCATCTTCGACTGGGCCGCCGACGTGATCCCGTTCATCGACATGGGCTACGCGCTGTCGCCGTTCGCGGCAGGTGCCGGATCTGTGCCGGACGGCGCGAATCTTCCCGACGTCGGTACGCAGCAGGTGCTCGCACTGATCTGCAGCATCTTCCTGTGGGTGGTCGTCCCGGTCGTGCTGGGCGCTTACCGGGTGATCAAGTCCGAGGTGAAGTAGTTCATCGGACTGTTCGCGACACGACACGCGGGGGTGGGTGCTTCGGCACCCACCCCCGTCACCGTTGTCGGACGTGGGCACCTACCTGCGTTACGCGGCGCTCGGTGACAGCGCCACCGTTGGCCTCGGCGACCCCACCGTTGAGGGTTGGCGAGGATGGGCCCGGCTTCTCGCCGAGGCTCTGGGACAGACGTACGACATCTCCTTCTGCAACACCGCGATCATCGGTGCGACCTCGACCGTCGTGGTCGAGCAGCAGCTCGCCGATGCGGTGGCGCACCGGCCCGACGTGGCCTCGCTGATCGTCGGGGTCAACGACGTGATGCGGTCGAGCTGGGACACCGAGCGTCTTCGCAACGACCTGATGACCTGCGCCGACGCGCTCGCGGGCCAGGGTGCGCTGCTGATGACGGCGCGTTTCCACGACCACTCGGTGATGTGGCCGATGCCTGGCTGGATGAAGCGGTCGATCCAGCGGCGTACGGCCGATCTCAACGCCATCTGGGACGAGGTCCACGCCACCTACGGGGGCCTGCGGCTGGACCTGGGTGCGGTTCCCGACCTGCACGAGCGAAGGTTCTGGGCCGCCGACCGGCTGCACCCCTCCGAGCTCGGCCACCGGCGGATGGCTCGCGCGTTCGGCGAGCAGCTGGTGGCGTACGGCCTCTCCTTCGAGCCGCCGTCGCTGGAGCCGGCCGGCGGGCTGCCGACCACCTGGCGGCAGGACCTGGCCTGGATGGCGGGCGAGGGCGTGCCCTGGATGGGGCGCCGGGCGCGGGATCTGGGCCCGTGGGTCGTACGCCGGGCGTGGGCACGGGAGACCGTTGCATAGGGTGGTCCCGTGACCACACGAGCTGACGGGCGCGCCGACGACGAGCTGCGCCCCATCAAGATCACCCGCAACTGGCTGGACCACGCGGCCGGCTCCGTCCTCATCGAGTTCGGCAAGACCCGTGTCCTGTGCGCCGCCTCGGCCTCCGAGGGCGTGCCGCGCTGGCGCAAGGGCTCCGGGCTGGGCTGGGTGACGGCTGAGTACGCCATGCTCCCCGCCGCCACCCATGAGCGCTCCTCGCGCGAGTCGGTGAAGGGCAAGATCGGCGGACGTACGCACGAGATCTCCCGCCTGGTGGGGCGCTCGCTGCGCGCCGTCATCGACTACAAGGCGCTCGGCGAGAACACCATCAACATCGACTGCGACGTGCTGCAGGCCGACGGCGGGACGCGCACGGCCGCGATCACCGGCGCCTACGTCGCGCTGGCCGACGCGGTCGCCTCGCTGGGTGTCTCGAAGGCGCTCACCGGCTCCGTCGCCGCGATCTCGGTCGGGATCATCGACGGTGTGCCGCGCCTCGACCTCCCCTACGAGGAGGATGTGCGCGCCGAGACCGACATGAACATCGTGATGACGGGCGAGGGCAAGTTCGTCGAGGTGCAGGGCACCGCCGAGGGCGTCGCCTTCGACCGCGCCGAGCTCGACGCCCTGCTGGCGCTGGGCGAGAAGGGCTGCGCCGACCTGACCAAGCTGCAGGAGGCCGCACTTGCCGGCTGAGCCCAGGAACGAGCCCAGCATCCACGTCGCCTCGCGCAACGCCAAGAAGCTGGAGGAGATGTTCCGGATCCTCTCGCCGCTGGTGCCCGGGGTCTCGGTCGTCGGCCTCGACGACGTCACCCACTACGACGAGCCGGTCGAGGACGCACCGACGTTCGAGGGCAACGCGCTGATCAAGGCGCGGGCCGGTTTCAAGGCCACCG
Organism: Nocardioides sp. NPDC127514; assembly: GCF_040302125.1. Lineage (NCBI taxonomy): Bacteria > Bacillati > Actinomycetota > Actinomycetes > Propionibacteriales > Nocardioidaceae > Nocardioides > Nocardioides sp. NPDC127514. The sequence continues at coordinate 80,775 of NZ_JBEORF010000003.1, forward strand.
GCCTGCCGACCGTCGCGGACGACTCGGGTCTCTGCGTCGACGCGCTCAACGGGATGCCCGGGGTGCTCTCGGCGCGCTGGGGCGGTCCGCCCAAGTCCGACGCGCGCAACAACGAGCTGCTCCTGGCTCAGCTCTCCGACGTCCCCGACGAGCGCCGCGGCGCCCACTTCGCCTGCGCGATCGCGTTCGTCTGGGACGGTGGCGAGATCGTGGTCGAGGGCCGCATGGACGGCCGGATCATCCGCGAGGTCCGCGGTGACGGCGGCTTCGGCTACGACGTCCTGTTCGTCGCGGTCGACACCGAGGACGGACGTACGTCCGCGGAGCTGTCGATCGAGGAGAAGGACGCCATCTCCCACCGTGGCCGCGCCCTGCGCGAGATCTCGCCACAGATCGCGAAGCTGCTCGCCTGATCCGCTTGCTCATCTCTGGGCGGCGGTCGCTTCGGCAACGCCGTGTACACTGTGTACACATGCCATGGAGGGAGGCCGTATGGGTGCGTCAGTGGACTACCAGAGTGCCCGCGAGGCACGAGAGCACTTCAAGGACATGCTCGACGCCGCAGATGGTGGCCGCCCGGCGACCGTTTCGCGTGGGGCGCGCCGGGTGGCGGCGGTGGACGCGGACCGCTTGGTCCACTTTCTGATCAGCGTTCGTCCCTCGGGTGCGGTCGCAGTCGCAGAGAACGACGCGTGGTCGATCTTCATCCCGGGCCTGCCGGTGGCTGCCGACGGTGTCACGCTCGACGAGGCGGTCGAGGAGATGGTCGACGCGCTTCGCGACTACGCCGAGGACTGGGTCGACCGGCTGCACGCCGCGCCCAACCACGCCGACAACTGGGGCCTGGTGCAGATCGTGGGGTTGGCCTCCGACGAGCAGCTGCGCGACTGGCTGCTGGCCTGACATGGTCGAGCGCAGGCGTCCGGCGACGAGGGTCGACCATCAGTCCTTCTGCGTCACCGAAGGATGGATCGAGCGCCGGCGGGCCACCGGCAAGCGCGGCACTCATCACGTCAACTACGAGCTCGCCGTGCCCGACGGCCGCATCCTCTACACGCGCATCAGTCATCCCGTCGACCGAACGGACTACGGGCCGAGCATCTGGGGCCACATCCTCAAGGATCAGCTCGAGGTCACCACCGAGGAGTTCTGGGCATGCGTGGAGGACAAGACCCTTCCCTCGCGCAGCCAGATGCCGGAGCCGCGCGAGGCCATCCCGCTGGGAGTGCTTCGGGTCCTGATCCAGGAGGCGCACATCCCCGAGGCGGACGTGCGGGCGATGACCAAGGCGGAAGCCATCCAACGTCTGGCCGACTTCTACACCCGCGGCTCGTGATCGCCGCGGGGTGAACGGGCCGGTTAGCCTCGGCGCGTGACCGCCTTCGACGCGCAGCATCGTCAGCACGCCTACCGGTTCCGGCTCGAGTGGGGCCCGGTGGGCGCCGTGGCGATCGGGCCGGTGGACATCGCCGTCGTGGTGGACGTGCTCTCGTTCACCACGACCCTGACGGTCGCCGTCGAGCGCGGGATCGAGGTGTTCCCGTTCCGGTGGCGGGACGACCGGGCGGAGGCGTACGCACGTGAGCGCGACGCCGTACTCGCGGTGCAGCGCCAGGACGCGGTGCCCGGCCGACCCTCGCTCTCGCCCGCCTCGCTGCACCGGGCCGAGGGCGTCCGGCGGCTCGTGCTGCCCTCGCCCAACGGCTCGACGATCAGCACCCTGCTCGCCGACGGCGGAGCCACGGTCGTCGGTGCCTCGCTCCGCAACCGCACCGCGGTCGCCGAGTGGCTCGCTCCTTGCTGCGCCGAGGGCGCGAGCGTCGCCTTCATCGCGTCGGGGGAGCGCTGGCCGGACGGCACCCTCCGCCCCGCGGTCGAGGACCTCTGGGGTGCCGGGGCAGTGCTGGCCGCTCTCGACCCGAGCGACCTCTCGCCCGAGGCCGCGATGGCGCGCGACGCGTTCCGTGCGGCCGATCTTCCGGACGCGCTCCATGCCTGCGCGGGCGGCCGGGAGTTGACCGCGAAGGGCTATGCGGACGACGTGGTCGTGGCCTCCGAGGTGGACGGCTCGTCGGTGGTTCCGCTCCTTCGCGGCCGGTCGTTCGTGTCGGCCGCAGACCGGCTCACTGATCCGTGCTGAGTTGGCCCTCCAGACCGATCTGCCAGTCGAAGAGCCCCTGCTCGACGAGCAGCGTGAGCAGGGCCTTGTCCAGCCCGGTCGCGATCGCGACGCCGATGAGCACCAGGACGACACCGAGCACCTTGTGGAAGGCGCCCTCGGGGTCGATCGCCCACCTGAGCCTGGCGATCAGCGCCCGGCCGCCCGCCATGACCGCGGCCAGCAGGAGCGTCAGGCCCGCGACGTACGCGAGCAGGTAGCCGAGGCCGCGCAGCGGCTCAGCCGGGAGGATGGCCGCCACGATCAAGGCGTACGTCGGGCTGCAGGCGCTGAAGACCGGCCCCATGCTCGCGCCCAGGAGGATGTCGCCGCCGATCCCGCGACGGGTGCTCGCCCGGGCCAGACGCTCCTGGGCGCGCGAGCCGAGCCCGAGCCGGAACGCCACCGCGTCCCACAGCCGTGGCCAGATCATCACCACACCGAAGAGCGCCACGATCACGCCGGAGACGACGCTCCAGAACCGTGGTGGGACGTCGATCAAGAGGGTCGTCGACTTGAGCACGACACTGAACACGATGACGGAGACACCGAGCGCCGCCACCGCCACCCACGGCCGGCGCTCGCCGGTCCCGCGAGAAAGGATCACCGGCACGAAGGCCACCACGCAGGGGGCGAGCACCGAGAGCGCCCCGGCGAGGAACGACGCGAGCAGCAGCGTCACTGGGTGTTCTCGAGGATGGCGTCGACCGACTTGTCCTGGCCGTAGCCGGACCAGAGCTTGACCGTCTTGCCGGCGGGGTCGACGCGTACGAAGGTCGACTGGATCGTCACCCCGTGCTGCTTGCGCAGATCGGTCGAGGAGTCGTAGTCGACCTTCAGGATCTGGGCGCCCTCAGGCACCTCGCCGCTCTTGATCGCCTCCTCGAACCCGCGGCACTCGGGGCACCAGGGCGCGTGGAAGAAGAGGATCGTGTCGGTGTAGCACGCGTCGGCGACGGCCGTCTCGGAGTAGTCGGCATAGCGTCCCGTTGTCTCGCACGAGGGGGACGAGTCGTCCCCGGCGGCCGGCGCGGTGGGCGGCGTGCTCGCGCTGGTGGTCGGCGATGCGGAGTCATCTGCGGTCTCCGCCGCGCTGCAGCCGACGGTCACCGCGCAGAGGATGGTCAACAGGGCCAGGAATCGGGTGCTCACGGGCATGGGTTCGGAGCGTAACTCTCCCCGGACTGGTGGGTGCACCGACCTCATTGAAGAGCGGCGGTCAGGCGAAGCACGTTGTCGACGTACGCCGCGACCTTCGGCCGTGCGAGCCACTCCTCGAGCAGCAGCTCGCGCGAGATGGCCCGGTAGCTGTCCTCGACCTTCCGCAGCTGTGCCACCGGTTCGCCGTCGAAGAGCATCAGCGAGATCTCGTAGTTGAGGGCGAATGAACGCATGTCCATGTTGCTCGAGCCGAGCACGGCGACCTCGTCGTCGATGCTGAAGTGCTTGGAGTGCAGGACGGCTGGCTTGGGGTAGAGGTAGATGCGGACACCGGCCTCCAGCAGCGCCTCGTAGTAGGAGCGCTGGGCGTGGAAGACCATGAACTGGTCCTTGCCCTCGCTGACGAAGAGCTCGACCTCGACGCCACGGCGGGCGGCCGTCGTCACGGCGTACAGCAGCGACTCGTCCGGCACGAAGTAGGGGCTGGTGATCGAGATCCGCTTCTTGGCGGCGTACATGAGGTGGGTGAACGCGCGCAGGTTGTTCTCGGCGTCGACACCCGGTCCGCTGGGCACGATCTGACCGGTCACGTCGCCGGCGCGCGGCGCGGTGGCGGCCAGCTCGGAGCGCAGCAGCTCGCCGGTCTCGGTGTCCCAGTCGCTGGCGAAGACGACGTTCAGCGCAGTCACCAGCGGACCCTCGATCCGGGCGTTCAGCTCGACCCACTCCCGGCCGGCCCGGTGGTTCTTGGGCTTGTTGTAGCCGGGCTCGATGAGGTTCTGCGACCCCATGAACGCGACCCGGCCGTCGACCACCAGGAGCTTGCGATGGTTGCGCAGGTCGGGGCGGCGGATCTGGCCGCGGAAGGGATCGATCGGCAGCAGGGGGTGCCAGTCGATGCCGGAGGCGTCGAGTCGCTTGACGAGCTGGCGCCAGAGCGGGATGCCGCGTGAGCCCAGGTGGTCGAGGAGGAGCCGTACGCTCACCCCACGCGCCGCAGCCCGGTCGAGGGCGTCGAAGAACGGCTCGGTCATGTGGTCGCAGGCGGTGATGTAGAACTGCACGTGCACGTACGTCTCGGCCTCGTCCACCGCGGCCGTCATCGCCTCGATGGAGGCGGCGTAGTCGCCGATCAGATCGATCCGGTTCCCGGCCCTGGCAGGCAGCGAACCGAGCCGTTCGTTCAGCTCGATCGTGGCCACGTCGACCTCGGAGATCGTCTTCTCGTGCGGCGTCCTCGGTAGGCCGCGTACGTAGCTCAGCACCTCCTCGTTGAGCGCCCGCTGCCGCTCGTGACGCCGCCGGTCGAGCCGGGTCTGACCGAGCAGCAGGTAGCCGATCAGGCCGATTCCCGGGATGAAGAAGATGGCCAGCAGCCACGCCATCGCACTGCTCGGACGCCGGTTCTTCGGCACCACCCCGAGCGCGACGACCTTGACCAGCAGGTCGATGATGTAGATCGAGGTCCCCATGACCCCCGCCACTGTCATGCGCATCAGCATGCACCACCGCCGCCGGTCGCGCGGGATGTCAGTCGGATCGGCGACGGGTGACGAGCGCTATCAGCTCACGGCTGACGCCCAGGGCCCGGGCAAGGGCTGCGTACGTCCAACGTGCCGGGTCCTCATCGCGCAACCGATGGATGATGCGATCGCGCTCGGCCCGGTAGCTCGCGGCGAGCTCGTCGGCCTCCAAGGCCTTTCTGTGGAGCTCACGTGCACGAGCGGCCCGGGGGTCCGAGACCCCCGGGCCGCTCTGCCTGCGTCGCTGGCCCGTCGGCGGCTCAGCCACGGGCGAACTCCGAGATCAGGCCGGGCACCGCCGCATCGAACCCGACCACGTCGAGCATCCCCGAGTCGTCCGGATCGGCGATCGTGAACCCGGTCGCGGTCATCCCGACGACCACGAGCTTCGCGTCGATCCCGGTTGCCCGGCGGTAGTCGCCCAGTGCCTGGTGCGGGTGTACGCCACCGGCCCATGTCTCGTTGTCGGTGTAGACCACGAAGGTGTCCACCTCGAGCCCGTTGGCCCGGGCGTACGCCATCGGCGCGGCGCAGTCGGTGCCACCCATCGGCATCGCGTCGATCACCTTGAGCGCGTCATCGAGCCGCTTGCGCGGGGAGATGTCGAGCTCACGGAGATTGGCGTCGCTCCAGGTCGTTCCGGAGGCGAAGCCGTACGCCACAGCATCCGGTTCCGTGGCCAGCTGGACCAGCGCAAGCGCCGCCGAGGCCTCGCGAGCGGTGATCGGCAGTCCCGAGATCGGCACGCCCATCGACCCGGAGACGTCGACCGCCAAGAAGGTCCGCTTTCCAGACGGCTCGATGGCTCCGAACGCGTTGTAGAAGGCCTGGTCGAGCGCATCGGTGATGCGCCGGGTCGGCTTCCACTCCGCCACCCCACGGGCGGAGCGGCCGGAAGCGTACGTCCGCTGTGCCACCAGCACGTTCACCGGGTGCACGCGAGCCTTCCGCAGCCAGTCGGCATCGGTGAGGCGGCGAGCGATCTCCTTCGTGCGACCGCCGAATGCCGGGAGCATGCCGAGTCGGGTCAGTCGCGGGAGCTGGCGCAGCAGCGCCGTCTGCGGCAGACCGTTGTCGAGCAATGCGTCCCAGACGTCCGTCTCGGCGAGCGCGGCGTCGGGCAGCATCTCCCACGTGAGCCGGTGCTCGCGTACCAGACGTGCCCAGGTGACGGCGTCCGTCGCCTCCTGCGCCTTGACGAACCCCTCGATCAGTGTTGGCACTTCCGCGGTGAGCGAGCCACGCACGATCCAGCCGAACGTCGCGCGCATGGACGGTACGTCGGTGGCCGGGTGCGCGAGCCGGAGCAGGTCGCGGTGCGACCAGCCCTCACGCTGGCGGTACTTCACCGCCTGATAGGCGACCGCATCGGCGTCCTTGCCGGTGTACCACCCTGCGACGGCGCGCCGAAGCCCACGGCCCCAGCCGCGGAACTGCTCCACGTACGCTGCGAAGGTCAACAGGTGCATTCCGGTGCGGGCTACCTGCGGCAGGGCCGCCAGAGCCAGCGCCGAAGACTCCGGGATCGCCGTCGCGCATGCCAGCGCGAACAGCGCGGGCTGCTGCTTCGGTGCCACACCGGAGACGGACACGGTGACGATGGTCGCGACCAGGGTCTCGGGATCGGACGTTGCCAGGCGCCGTACGACCTCGGCGTTCTCCTTCGCGAGTGGCTTGGGAGTGGTGTAGTAGGTGCCGCCGTCGACACCGAGCATCAGGAAGCGCCGCAGCCGCGAGACGTCGTCGATGACGAACGTGTAGCCGCCCGCCGAGTTCTTGACCTGGCGCGGGTCGGCCGGCTCTGACTGAGCCGTGTGTCGGGTGGAGATGGTGCGCAGGACGTCCATGGGTCACTTCCTTTCTGCTGGTCGTCCGGGACATCGGGCATAGGTCATCGCAAGCGGTGGCGGGGCAGGCACTTGCCGGCCGGGCGCCACCGCTGCGATGGTCGAGACGAGTGGGCGTGGTTGTGTCGACCGGGCCAGACTCTCCGGAGGGAGAGCGTCGGATTTGAACCGTTGGATACCAGATAACCGATCGACCTCGGCCCACTCTGGCCTGGACGGACATGTTTGCGGCTGCCGGATTGTCATACGCTCTATCCGATTGAGCTACGTCCCCGATGGGACGGCGGGACTCGAACCCGCACCCTCATGATCCGATAACCGACGGCCTTCGGCCCGTCCAGACATGGTGTGAAGGTCGGGCGGGCGTGTTCTGACTGCCGGTGTTTGACGCTCTAGGCCGCTGAGCTACGCGAACCCGAAGGTGCGACGGGATTCGAACCCGTGTCTCCCACGTGACAGGTGATAACCGACCGTCTCCGGCCCACCCGATCTTCCTATTCAGTTCTCGATGTCGAAAACTGTAGGGGTCTACACACCGGCGTCGCCAATGGTTTATTCCGGTCCTCGTTTCAAGGCCGGGTATGCCAATCTGTCCTCATGGTTCGACTCTTCCCCGCCGCCCGCCGTGCCATCGCCGCCGAGGAGGCCTCGCCGCCGGTCTGGGAGGTCGACGTGGCCGCCCAGCGTGACCAGGCCCGCAAGCTGGCCGCGGCCGAGGCGAAGGAGGAGGTCGCGGAGGTCACCGGCATCGACGCCGACGGGGTTCCGTGCCGGCTCTACACCCCCGAGGACGTACGCGAGGGGGTGATCGTCCACCTCCACGGCGGTGGGTTCGTCTTCAACGACGTCGAGGTCCACGACGCCGCGTGCCGGCGGCTGGCCAACCGGAGCGGGCTGCGGGTGCTGTCGGTCGACTATCGCCGGCCTCCGGAGGACCCCTATCCCGCGGCTCCCGATGATGTCGACACGGTCGTCAAGTGGCTGGGCAACGACCCGCTGCTGAGCACGCTGCCGGCGTACGTCCACGGCGACAGCGCCGGCGGCAACCTCGCTCTCGTCGCGGCTCTGCGCAACCCGGGTGTCTTCGACGCGATGGTGCTCGTCTACCCGTTCCTCGACCCGTCGATGAGCACCCCGGGCTATGCGATGGAGGACGGCTGGAACGAGGAGGCGGCGTGGTACTGGAAGCAGTACGCCTCGACCGAGGTCGATCTCCGCAACCCCGACCTCGGCCCGTACCTCGCCTCTGACCAGGACCTTCGTGGCCTGCCGCCGACCCTGATCGTCAGCGCCGAGGGCGACATCCTCACCGACGAGAACGAGGACTTCGCGCTCCGGTTGGCCGACCTCGGCGTCGAGGTGGTCGCGTTCCGCGCGGTCGGCCAGATCCACGGCTTCTGGCGCCACGGCCAGACCTTCCCCGCCGCGGAATCGGTGATGGCGATGACCGCTGGCTTCTTGATCCAGCACAGCGTGAACCGGCACAGTTCGCGGGGACGTCAGTGACGGAGCCCTACGACGTCACCGAGACCCGGGCTGCTTACGACACCGTCTCCAAGGCGTACGCCGAGATCGTCGACCCGACGATGACCGAGACCTCGTTCGACGCCGGTGTCCTCGACACGTTCATCAGCTACGTACGCAAGGACGGTGGCGGGCTGGTCGGCGACATCGGCTGCGGGCCCGGGCGGGTGACGGCCTATCTGGCCGAGCGGGGGATCGACGTCTTCGGGGTCGACCTGTCGACGGGCATGATCGCGCAGGCCAAGGAGCGGCATCCGGCGCTCCGGTTCGAGGTCGGCGACATGGCCCGTCTCCCGCTCCGGGACGGTGAGCTCGCCGGGGTGCTGGCGTGGTACTCGCTCATCCACACCCCGCCCGCGCGCCGGCCCGAGGTCATCGCCGAGCTCGCCCGGGTCACCCGCCGGGGCGGCCGGTTCGTGACCGCGTTCCAGGTCGGGGACGAGCACGTACGCCACATCGGCGCCTACGGCCACGACGTCACCTTCGACGGCTACCGGCTCCCGGTCGAGGCGACCAGCGCCCTGCTCGAGGAGGCTGGTTTCGAGGTCACCGGGACGGTGGTGCGCTCCGCCGAGGACTGGGAGCGGACGCCGCAGGCGTATCTCGTCGCGCGCCGTCGCTGACGACCGATAGGTTGCGCGCATGACGCAGCAGCCCTACCACGTCCCTCGCTTCTTCCTCCGCCAGAAGGTGACGCCCTTCGCCAACAAGTACGTCGCTCAGGCCGCCAACGCAGACGGCTCGGAGGGGCAGGTGCTCGCCTTCGCGCAGCAGAAGCGGCTGGCGTTCAAGGAGCAGGTGACGTTCTACGCCGACGAGTCGAAGTCGCAGGCCGTCTTCGCGTTCAAGGCGCGGGCGGTGATGGACCTCAACGCCGGCTACGACGTCACCGACCCGAGCGGTGCGGCGCTGGGCTTCTTCCGCAAGGACTTCGGTAAGAGCCTGCTGCGCTCCACCTTCCAGGTGGAGGGTCCGGGTTACTCCGGCACCGGTCAGGAGCGCAACCAGGTCATCGCCATCCTGCGCCGCTTCACCGAGCTCGACTTCCTGCCGATCCACTTCGACTACGTGTCCTCCGAGGGCCAGCCGCTGATCTCGATCGAGCGCCGCTTCGCCTTCCGTGACAAGTACACGGTCACCGTCCACGACCCGCGCGTCGACTTCCGGGTCGCCGCTGCTCTCGCCGTCGCGATGGACGCGCTGATGCAGCGCTGAGCCGTTCGGCTCAGGGTCCGTCCGCCGCCGCGAGGTGCGGGCGGACCAGGTCCAGCAGCAGTTGGTGGGTGGCCGCGTCGGCCGCGGCGATCATCCCGCGGCCGGTGTGGATCGGGTCGCCGTTGAGGTCGGTGACGACGCATCCGGCGGCCTGGCACAGCGCGATGCCGGCGGTGAAGTGGAAGCTCCCCTCGAGGTAGCCGTCGGTGACGTACGCCGCTCGCCGGCCGGCCGCCACCCAGGCGACCGCGAGGGTGGAGGACATCACCCGCGGGCCGAACTGGGCTCGCAGGCGCGGGTCGGCGACGAGCTGTCCGCCGACGAACGGCCGGTCGAGCATGCCGTCGCACTGGATGTCGACGAGCCGGGTGCGCGGGGTCGGCGTGAGGACCGTGTCGCCGCCGCCCTGGCGCAGCCGGGCGGAGGTGCCGTCGGTCCAGAAGATCTCCTCGCTGATCGGGTCGGCCGCTACAGCCGCCTGGATGCCGTCGGGCGTCACGAGCGCGACGTTCACCGCGGCGAGCGGGGTCTGGGCGGCGTAGTTGAGCGTCCCGCAGAGCGGGTCGACCAACCATCGCCGCTCGCTGTCCCCGCTGCGCCCGGTCTCCTCGCCCTCGAAGGCGTCCTCCGGCCGGTACGTCGCGATCGTCTCCCGGATCGCCTTCTCCGAGGCGATGTCCGCCTCGGTCGCGCTGTTGTTGTTTTCTTGGCGAGTCGGGGACTTGTCGAAGTGGCTCAGGTCGGTGCCGTACATCTGCTTGACGACGGCTGCCCCGGCGGTGGCCGCGGCGATCGCGACGGCCTCGTCCGGGAACGCCGCCCGGAAGGCGTCGATCGCCGGATCCGGTTGCTGCTCCGGCTCGTCGCCGATGAAGACCGCCACAACCTCTGCCTCGGGATCCTCGTCCAGGCTGGGCAGGATCTTGTCGCGCCAGCTCCACAGGTTGGGATGGTCATAGTCGACGTACGCCTCCGCGGGCGAGATCAGCTCGATCGCCCGCTCGAGGTCTTCTCGGGACAGTCTGTACGCCGCGGTGCCGCTCGTGTGTCCGACGACTGTTGCGATCACCACGGCCGGGAGGCGGTGGCCGTAGGCGTTGACCAGAGGGAAATGCTCTGGCCCGTGATCGGGTGCTGTCGATGGGCGGAGGCCTACGCCGTGGGCGTTCGGGGGCCTCCAGCCTTCGATCGCTGATTCGAACCTTGATCGTGCCGCGAGGATCTCGTCCATCGTCGTCCAGTGGTCCACGGTGGGGGAATCTATCGGGGGGCTTGTCTTTCGGGGACTGCTTTTCGGCTGTTCTTCTTGGTTGGGGTGGGCCGCCGACCCGTTCTTTGAGGGTCTTCTCGACGCACCCCGGAGTCAAGGACGGCCTGCGGCCGCCGGCTTCGCCGGCCGCTTCGCGGTCCTTGACACCGGGGCCCGTCGAGAAAAACTTGGCTGGCTATCGGGGCGGCGGCCCGGGTGTGGCGCAGCGGAATCTTCCTTGGGACACGTGATGTTGATGGGACGCAAGGGTGGCCCTTCGGGCCACTTACCATCCACAGGAACGAGGTCGTTCGCTCACCGCGAAAATGGTCTCTGATCAGGGAAAATAGGTGGCCAGAACGGCGTGCGAAGCGTAGAATCAGACCCATCACAGCACACCTCTGAAGGAGAGGGCAGCGATGAGTCTCGGCCGCTCGATCGACCACTGGGGCACCAACCCCGGCGACGCGATCGACGCTGCCCTGGCCGCCATCGAGACCGCCCTCCAAGAGTTGCTGGCCACCAACCCGGCCTACTGGCGCACGGACCAGAAGAAGGACCTGCTGGAACGGTTAGAGAAGCTCCAGGCCCAGCAAGCCGCCCTCAAACTCCGGGTGCTCGCTACTGCCGGTGACATCGCCGAGGAGACCGGTGCCAAAGACGCCTCCGGGTGGATGCGGACCGAGCTGTTGGTCGACAAGGGCGTGGCTCGCTCCCAGGTGAAGCTCGCGGCGGCGGTGAGCAAGTACGACCTCGTGGCTGACGGCCTGGCCGAGGGTGTGGTGTCCCAGGACAAAGCGAGGGTGATCACCCAGGCCCTCGACCAGATCGAGACGGACCCCGCCGCCAGCGCTGAGGACCTGGTCCTGGCCGAGAAGCTGCTCGTGGACTACGCGACCCGGTTGACGGCGAACGAGTTGAAGATCGTCGGCCGCCGGATCCTGGCCGAGATCGACCCGGAGCGGTTCGAGGCCGCCGAAGCGAAGGCGTTGCAGCGGGAGGAGGAGCACGCCCAGCGGCGTACGTTCTTCTCCTCGCGAGACAACGGCGACGGCACCATCGACCTCCACGCCCGCGTCTCCCGTGTGATCGGGATGCGGCTCCGCACATTGTTGGACTCGTTGGCTCAGCCGAGGAAGCTCACGGCTGAGGACAAGGGCCGCAAAGCCCCCTATGACCGGTTGCTGGGCCAGGCGTTCGCGCGGGTGGTTGAGACCTACGACGTCGACCAGCTCCCCAGGCACGGCGGGCATGCGACCACGGTGTTCATCACGATGAGCGTGGAGGATCTCCGCAGGGACTTGGGCACCGCTGCCCTCGGCTTCGATGGGGAGGAGATCACCGCTGCTGAGGCTCGCCGGATGGCGTGCAACGCCGACATTGTTCCGGTGGTGTTGGGCACCGATTCCGAGATCCTCGACTTCGGCCGCACCGCGAGGTTGGCGTATCCGGTCCAACACCGAGCGCTCCGGTTACGCGACAAGTGCTGCCAGGCCGAAGATTGCGATGCCCCGGCAGCGTGGACCGAAGCCCACCACCTGAAACCGTGGGCCGAGGGCGGTCGAACCGATCTGGCGAACATGGTCTTGCTCTGCCCCAGCGACCATCGCCGGATCCACGACCCCGACTACGTCTATGAGCGGCTCCCGGATGGGCGGATCCGGTTCACCAGGCGCACCCGAACCAGCTGATCGAGGCTGGGCCGGCCGCATCGCCGTGCCGGTTCCTCCCGTTCCCTTTCAGCGCGGGCGTCGCAGTCCTCGGCACGGCCGCTGCCCGTCCACCCGATCCGATCCATGCCCCCGCGTGGGGGTGGGGAGCGGTTTAATGGGCAGCATCCCCGCCCCTTCGCGGCGGCACCTTGTGAAGCGTTCACAAGGTGTCATCGTCTTGTAAAAGCACGAGGAAACCCTTCCGTCCCCAGGGATCACTGGCCCAAGGTCCCAAGCCCGGTCGCAACCCATGGAATCCGCGCCACACCCCGCCGCCGACCCGATAGCCAGCCAAAATTCTCGACGGATCCCGGTGTCAAGGATCGCCGCAGGCGACCGGCGAAGCCGGCGGCCGAAGGCCGTCCTTGACTCCGGGATTCGGCGAGAACACCCTCCGTAACGGGTCGGCGGCCCCAACCCGACAAGAGACACCAACCCCGCCAAGTCCGAAGATGAGCAACAGGTAGGAGAGGATGGGCCGCATGCGCGTCCACATCGGCTGTGACCATGCCGGTCTCGAACTGAAGTCCCACCTGATCAACCGTCTGACGGAGCTCGGCTACGAGCCTGTCGACCATGGCCCGTTCGTCTATGACGCACTCGACGACTACCCGGTCTTCTGCATCCGGGCCGCCGAGGGAGTGGCCCGGGACCGGGCGCAGGGGCTGGACAGCCTCGGGGTCGTGATCGGGGGGTCGGGCAACGGTGAGCAGATGGCGGCCAACAAGGTGACCGGCATCCGCTGCGCGCTCGCGTGGAGCGAGGAGACCGCCAAGCTCGCCCGTGACCACAACAATGCCCAGGTGGTCGCGGTCGGTGGCCGGATGCACAGCCTCGAGGACATGACGAAGTTCGTCGAGATCTTCCTGGCCGAGCCGTTCAGCGAGGACGAGCGGCACGTGCGCCGCATCGACCAGCTCCACGCCTACGACGCCGACGGCGTACGTCCGCCGCTTCCCGACTCGGCCAAGGGCCTGGGGCCCGCCGAGGACCAGGACTGATCCGGGGATGCCCGAGGGGCACACCCTCCACCGTCTCGCGCTCGACCTGAGCGACGCCTTCGCCGGCCAGCAGGTCAGGGTCAGCAGCCCGCAGGGCCGGTTCGCCGGCTCCGCCGCGCTGCTGGACGGCCAGGTCTTCACCGGGGCCGAGGCGTGGGGCAAGCAGCTCTTCCTCGAGTTCCCGGGGGAGCAGTACGTCCACATCCATCTCGGCCTCTACGGCAAGCTCGACCTGAAGCCGTACGCCACGGAGCCGCCGCTGCCCGTCGGCCAGGTCCGACTCCGCCTGACCGGCAGCGAGACGTACGCGGACCTGCGCGGCGCCAACACGTGCAACCTCGTCACCGCCGCCCAGCGTGACGCGGTGGTCGCGAAGCTCGGGCCGGACCCGCTGCGCGACGACGCCGACCCGGGCCGCGCATGGCTGCGGATCAGCCGGAGCCGTACGACCATCGGCGCGCTGCTGATGGACCAGACCGTCCTGGCCGGGGTGGGCAACGTCTATCGGGCCGAGGTGCTCTTCCGGCACCGGATCGACCCGATGCGCCCCGGCAACACCCTGCGCAGGCAGCAGTGGGACGCCATCTGGGACGACCTGGTCGAGCTGATGAAGCTCGGCGTCCAGCGGAACCGCATCGACACCGTCCGCGACGAGCACACCCCAGAGGCGATGGGCCGTCCCCCGCGTCAGGACGACCACGGGGGCGAGGTCTACGTCTACCGCCGGCACGGCCAGCCCTGCCTGGTGTGCGGCACGAGCGTACGGACCACCGAGCTGCAGCAGCGCAACCTGTTCTGGTGCCCGAAGTGCCAGCGCACGTACCGGCCCCGGACGAGCGTAAAGAAGTAGCCCGCACTACTCTCCGGCCTGCGAGAACGACCACGCAGCCCCCACCTCGAGACCTAGAGTGAGGCCATGTCGAGCCATGCCTTCGCAGACCGCCTGCGGAGCAACGCGATCCGCCGCAGGTTCCGTGACCCGGAGCTGCGAGCGGTGCTGTGGCTCGGGCTGCTGACTATCGTCCTGACGGTCCTCGCGGCGGCTCAGACGGGCTGGCTGCAGGTGGTCCCGGTGGCGGTCCTCACCGTGCCGCTGCTGCTCGGCGGGGTGCTGCTCGGGCCGCGTACGTTGAGCTGGTTCGTCGTCTTCGTGATGATCATGATCGTGGTCGCCGCCAGCCGCGTCACCCTCTCCGACAGGGACGCCGTCGCCATCGGTGTCCACTTCATGCTCGGCTTCATCCTGCTGTTCGTCGGCGAGCGCCGCACCGACCTCGGCGTGGGTGGGCTGAGCAACGAGGTGATGCTCCGCGACCTGACCCGCAAGCTCGACCAAGGTGCGATCCCGCCGATGCCTCCCGGATGGCTCGCCGACTCGGCCGTCCTGCCGGCCGGTGGCACCCAGTTCGCCGGTGACCTCGTGGTCGCCGTACGGGTGGACAACCGTCTCGAGGTCGTCGTCGTCGACGTCTCCGGAAAAGGGGTGCGCGCCGGCACTCGGGCGCTCCAGCTCTCCGGCGCTTTCGGTGGGCTCCTCGGCGCGCTCCCGCCGAGCGAGTTCCTCCCCGCCGCCAACCGCTACCTGCTGCGCCTGGACTGGCAGGAGGGCTTCGCGACCGCGGTCTACCTCTCGATCGACCTCGACAACGGCGCGTACGAGATCCGTACGGCCGGCCACCCGCCCGCCCTCCTGCGACGAGCCGCCACTGGCCGCTGGGAGGAGGCCGAGAGCAACGGCCCGGTGCTGGGGCTCATCGACGACGTCGAGTTCGACGCCTGCGAGGGAGTGCTCGGGGTGGGCGACATGGTGATGCTCTACACCGACGGCGTCGTGGAGGCGCGGGGTGTCGACCTCGAGCGCGGCATCAGCAACTTGGTCGCCACCGCCGACCACCTCGCGGTCACCGGCAGAGGTGGGGGAGCGCGCCGCCTGCTCGAGGGACTGAGCGCCAGCTCCGACGATCGCGCGCTCGTCGCGGTCGGGCGAAGGTGACCGAACCGACCCGCGATCCGAACCTGTGAACCGGCAAGTAGGGGAGCCGGTTACAGGTGTGAGCCAGATCTATGGCAGGATTTCGCAGGTCGCACGAGGGCGCTGGCTCTCGCGTGCGCGGATGTAGCTCAATGGTAGAGCCTCAGTCTTCCAAACTGATTACGCGGGTTCGATTCCCGTCATCCGCTCCAAGTGCCATTCCCGCTGATTGGGGAGGGGCCCTTGACGGGGCGTAGCGTAGTGGCTAGCGCGCCTGCTTTGGGAGCAGGAGACCGCAGGTTCGAGTCCTGTCGCCCCGACATTTCATTGCCCTGCACGCGACATCATTCTCAGAAACAAACGACAGGAGACACCCTGTGAAGAGCGCCGTCGAGACGTTGAGCCCGACCCGGGCCAAGCTGACCGTCGAGGTGCCCTTCGAGGAGCTCAAGCCGAGCCTCGACGCGGCGTACAAGCAGATCGCCAAGCAGATCAACGTTCCCGGCTTCCGCCGGGGCAAGGTCCCGCCCCAGGTGATCGACAAGCAGGTCGGCCGCGGCGCGGTGCTCTCCGAGGCGGTCAACAACGTCCTCCCGCAGATGTACTTCGACGCCCTCCAGGAGAACTCGCTCGAGCCGCTCGCGCAGCCCGAGATCGAGGTCACCAAGCTCGAGGACAACGAGACCCTGGAGTTCACCGCCGAGGTCGACGTCAAGCCCGAGATCACGCTGCCCGACTACGAGGGCATCGAGGCCAAGGTCGAGGACATCGAGCTCACCGACGCTGACGTCGAGGAGCAGATCCAGGCGATGCGCGAGCGCTTCGGCACTCTCAAGGACGTCGAGCGCGCCGCCGCCGATGGCGACTTCGTGGTCATCGACCTGAAGGCGACCAAGGACGGCGAGGACGTCGAGGGCGCCGAGGCCGTCGGGATGAGCTACCAGGTCGGCAAGGGCGGCATGCTCGACGGCCTGGACGAGGCCATCGTCGGTCTGTCCGCCGGCGAGTCCAAGGACTTCAAGAGCACCCTCGTGGGCGGTGAGCTGATCGGCCAGGAGGTCGACGTCAACGTCACCGTCAACCAGGTCCAGGAGCAGGAGCTCCCGGCGTACGACGACGACTTCGCCCAGCTCGCCAGCGAGTTCGACACCGTCAAGGAGCTCGAGGAGGACGTTCGCGGCCGCCTCGGCAACGGCAAGCGCCTCGAGCAGGCCGCCGCCGCCCGTGACGCCGTCCTCGAGGCCCTCCTGGAGCAGGTCGAGATCCCGCTGCCGGAGAGCATCGTCACCGACGAGCTCAACGCGCGCCGCGAGGGCATCGAGCAGCAGCTCGGCTTCGCCGGCCTCACCTTCGAGAAGTACCTCGAGGACGAGGAGCAGACGATCGAGGAGTTCGAGGCCGACCTCGAGCGCCGCGTTCGCGACGCCGTCGCCGCCCAGCTGATCCTCGACCAGATCGCCAAGGAGAAGGAGATCGGGGTCGAGCAGCAGGAGCTGACCGAGCACATGATGCGCCGCGCGCAGCAGTCCGGTCAGGACCCGCAGGAGTTCGTCAACCACATGCTCGAGCACAACCACGTGCCCGAGCTGGTCCAGGAGATCCTGCGCGGCAAGGCGCTCGCCCAGCTCGTCGAGGCCGCCAAGGTCACCGACGAGTCCGGCAACCACGTCGAGCTGAAGAACCTCCGCCCCGACGGCACCATCGGTGAGGACGAGCCCGAGGCTGAGGCCGAGGCCCCCGAGGAGACCGAGAAGGCTGACGCCTGATCACCCTCAGACGTACGTCACAGCGCCCCTGCCTCACGGCAGGGGCGCTGTCGTTTTCGGCTGAGTCGGCGCTACTGGGCGTCGAAGTTGTCCGTCGGGTCGCCCGAGACCTCCAGATGCTTGGCCGCGCAGTCGGTCTTCGACAAGCCCTGCTCGACACACCACTCCAGTGCGGGTGTGGAGGTGTCACTGGGGTGGGGGACCACGACGGCGTACATTCCTGGCTTCACGTACGAGCTCGGCCACTCGCCGGTGTCGAGGAGGAGCGCCTCGGGGTGGGCGGTCTTGATCTTCTGGTAGCGGGTCAGCGCCTGGTGCCAGTCGGCGTCGCCGCCGTCACCGGCACCGACCGCCGCCAGCTGCGGGATCCAGGTGCCGATGAGCTTGGTGGCCGCTTCGGTGTCGAGGCGGGAGATGCGGAGCAGCTGATGCTCCGGCGGGGCGTCCGGGTCCACGGAGGGCACGCTCGACGGCTCGCTGGTGGGGCTGGTCGAAGGCTCCGGCTCCGCCTCGGACTGCACGGGTCCGGCCCCGTCCTTGCCGAAGATGAACCCGAGCACTCCGGCGACGAGCACCAGCACCACGATCATCACCAGGATCGGCGCGGTGCGGCCCTTCCGTTGCGCCGGGGGCGGCGAGGCGGCGTCGTCGAAGAAGTATCCCCGCGTGCTGCGACCCGTGGTCGCATCGTCGCCGAGCTCGTCCACGAAGAGCGGACGGTGCTGCTCCGGGGGAGCCAGGAGCGGGGTTCCGCAGCCGATGCAGTAGATGGCCCCGGGCAGCAGAGCATCGCCGCACGACTGGCAGCGTGCTTCCTTCTCGTCGCCCTCATCGCTCATGCGCGGACACCCCCTTCCGCATCCGACGGTAACCCGCGGAGGCCGTTGTCGTCACGCAACACCAGCAACAACAGCATCACAGACACCATACGTGTGAGTGAACGCAAACGTACTGAATGTGGTCGCGCCGGTGTGATCTGAGACACAGGCGGGCCGGACAGTGGGCACAGGTGATCCGCTCGGCGGGGCAGAGGCCCTACGCTGCCAGCGTGACCTCCAGCCCTGAGACCGTCCGCGCCGTGGTCCTCAACGTCGAGGACGCTCCGGTGGACCCCGACGCCGAGGAGCTGCTCGACCGCGGTCAGGGCAAGGTGGCCGGCCTCGTCGGTCTGGCGAAGCTCGCCTGGCGTATCACGGCCTTCGCCCGGCGCCCGTTCGCGGCCCCGTTCGCGCTCGCGACCCCGATCATCCGCGGTGTCGTCAACACCGACTCCGGACCCGCGGTCGCGGTCCGGCATCAGGGTCGCATGGTCAGCCCGAAGGAGTGGGCAGCCGCCCAGCGCCAGGTCGGGACGAGCCCTCGGATCCTGGTCCTGATCCCGCCGGCGGGCAAGGACGAGACCGTCTGGGACGAGGGTTCGCAGGCGACCGGGGCGACGTACGCCGACCGGCTCGCCGAGCTGCTCGGCTGGATGCCGCTGCACATGCACGTCTCGGCCGGGAGCAAGTCGGTGCCCGCCGCGGTGGCGCTCAGCAGCCGGATCCAGGAGTGCGTCGACGCCCTCGCGGCGGAGCCGCGCATCGTCCTGGTCGGCTACGCCGGGGGTGGCCTGATCGCCCGGAACGCGCTCGGTGTGGCGACCGCAGGGGCACGCCCGTGGACGACGTACGTCTCGGAGCTGATCGCGCTCGGCACGACGCCCTACGCGGTCACCTCGGCCCCGATCTCGGGTGGGGTCGGCAAGCAGCTCGACGAGCACCTCGCCGGGATCGCGGTCGTCGGGGCCGACGAGGCGATGCTGCCGCCGCGCCCGGATGTGGACTATCTGCTGGTCACCGACAAGGCGACCTCGCGCCCCAACCGGGTCGGGCGACTCTTCGGGGAGATGCTGTGGTGGCGGCACAAGACGCCGCTGCGGTCGCGGCGGGTGCGCGACCTGTTCCCGACGGCGGAGCGCTTCACGCTCTCGACCGCCGAGACGCCGCTGTCGAACCATCCGGCGGTTCACGACGCCCTGCTGCGCTGGCTGGCGTAGCCGTGGGGATCGCGGCGCCGCGCGGATTGCGACGCGATCGCCAATAGTTCTGCCGTCGGCGAACAATGGCACACCAGCCGTGGAACAACTGGATGTGGCGGCTAGTGTCGATCCTGTGAACATCGACTCCAGCGCGGCTGACGCTCATGCCGGTGCCCCAGGGCTCTCCCCGAGCCTGGGCGGCAACGGCGGCGGTCTGAGCCTTCTCGACGACAACATCTACAACCGACTGCTGCGGGAGCGCATCGTCTTCCTCGGCTCCGAGGTCCGCGACCAGAACGCCAACGCGATCTGCGCGCAGCTCCTGCTGCTCTCCGCGGAGGACCCCGAGGCCGACATCTTCCTTCACATCAACTCGCCCGGTGGTTCGGTGGATGCCGGTATGGCCATCTACGACACGATGCACTACATCCCCAACGACGTGGCGACCGTCGGCATGGGCCTGGCTGCCTCGATGGGCCAGTTCCTGCTCTGCGCCGGCGCGAAGGGCAAGCGCTACGCGCTGCCGCACGCGCGGATCATGATGCACCAGCCCTCCTCGGGCATGGGTGGCTCGGCCTCCGACATCAAGATCCAGGCCCAGCAGTCCCTGCACATCAAGAAGGTGCTGCTCGAGCTGATCAGCGAGCACACCGGCCAGAGCGTCGAGCAGGTCACCACGGACGCCGACCGCGACCGCTGGTTCACCGCTGCCGAGGCACTCGACTACGGCCTGGTCGACCAGGTCATCAGGAGCGCCAAGGAAGCATCCGACGAAGGCCGCCCCGCCCACAAGAAGGACTGAGGACATGAACTACTACATCCCGCAGTGGGAGGAGCGTACGTCGTACGGCGTCCGCCGGATCGACCCCTACGCCAAGCTCTTCGAGGACCGGATCATCTACCTGGGCACCCCGATCAGCGACGATGTCGCCAACGCGGTCATCGCCCAGCTGCTCTGCCTGCAGTCGATGAACCCGGACCAGGACATCTCGATCTACATCAACAGCCCCGGTGGCTCGTTCACGGCCTGCACCGCGATCTACGACACGATGCAGTTCATCAAGCCGGACGTGCAGACCGTCTGCATCGGTCAGGCCGCCTCGGCCGCCGCGATCCTGCTCGGCGCTGGCGCGCACGGCAAGCGGATGGCGCTGCCCAACAGCCGCATCCTGATCCACCAGCCCTACACCGAGGGCACCTTCGGCCAGACCTCCGACATCGAGATCCAGGCCAACGAGATCCTGCGGATGCGTGAGCTGCTCGAGAAGATGATCGCCGACCACAGCGGCAAGTCGATGGACGAGGTCAGCCACGACATCGAGCGAGACAAGATCCTCACCGCCGCGCAGGCGGTCGAGTACGGCCTGATCGACTCGGTGCTCGAGTCGCTCAAGACGCCGGCTCTCGTTTGACCATCGGGCCCCGCGCCGCTCCCACATTGAAGGCGCGGCGCGGGGTACCGTCAGTAACTATTCGGACCTAGCAGCACAAGTCGGGGAAGGAAGGCCACTCGTGGCACGCATCGGCGACGGAGGTGACCTGCTGAAGTGCTCCTTCTGCGGGAAGAGCCAGAAGCAGGTCAAGAAGCTCATCGCGGGTCCCGGCGTCTACATCTGCGACGAGTGCATCGACCTCTGCAACGAGATCATCGAGGAGGAGCTCAACGAGGGCTCCGAGGTGGAGATCGCCGACCTCCCCAAGCCGAAGGAGATCTTCGACTTCCTCAACTCCTACGTCATCGGCCAGGAGCAGGCGAAGAAGTCGCTCGCCGTGGCGGTCTACAACCACTACAAGCGCGTCCAGGCCGGCCTGCAGCCCGGCGGCCCGCAGGGCCCCGGCAAGCACGCCAAGGAGGAGCAGGTCGAGGTCGCCAAGTCCAACATCTTGGTGATCGGCCCGACCGGCTGCGGCAAGACCTACCTGGCGCAGACGCTGGCCCGGATGCTCAACGTCCCGTTCGCGATCGCGGACGCCACCGCGCTGACCGAGGCCGGCTACGTCGGTGAGGACGTCGAGAACATCCTCCTCAAGCTGATCCAGGCCGCCGACTACGACGTCAAGAAGGCCGAGACCGGCATCATCTACATCGACGAGATCGACAAGGTGGCCCGCAAGGCGGAGAACCCCTCGATCACGCGCGACGTCTCCGGTGAGGGCGTGCAGCAGGCGCTGCTGAAGATCATCGAGGGCACCACCGCCTCGGTGCCGCCGCAGGGTGGCCGCAAGCACCCGCACCAGGAGTTCATCCAGATCGACACCACCAACATCCTCTTCGTGGTGGGTGGCGCGTTCGCCGGTCTGGAGCACATCATCGAGCAGCGGGTCGGCAAGAAGACCCTCGGCTTCACCGCCGAGGTGCGGGGCAAGGCCGAGAAGGAGTCCGAGGACCTGCTGAAGCTGGTGCGTCCCGAGGACCTCACCAAGTTCGGGCTGATCCCGGAGTTCATCGGCCGGCTGCCGCTGATCGCGAGCGTCGAGAAGCTCGACCAGGCCGCGCTCGTCCAGATCCTGACCGAGCCGCGCAACGCGCTGGTGAAGCAGTACCAGAAGCTCTTCGACCTCGACGGCGTCGACCTCGAGTTCACCGAGGACGCGGTCACCGCCATCGCCGACAAGGCCCTCGAGCGTGGCACCGGTGCCCGTGGCCTGCGGGCGATCATCGAGGAGGTTCTCCTCTACGTGATGTACGACGTCCCCTCCCGTGGCGACGTCGGCAAGGTGATCGTGACCCGCGAGGTGGTCGACGACGGCGAGATGCCGACGCTCGTTCCTCGCGAGAAGGAAACCAAGAAGAAGTCCGCGTAGCCCGTTTGGGTCATTTTCGCCGCCCGGGTCGGTATTGGCCCGGGCGGTCGGACACAATACGCACTGATGATCATCTGTACCTTTCCAGCTCCGTCACTCGGTAGGGAAGTGGGCACGTGAGGTTCCAGAGGGGCCCGGTGATGGCCTACGCCGCCGTAGTGCTCATCGGCCTGCTCGTGGTCATCCAGACCCTCAGCCCGGACATCTCCGCGTTGCACCGGGTGCCGCGTACGCTCTCGGGCCAGGCCGACTTCACGGTGATCCCGCCGGCGCCGTCTCCCGGTGTCTCCGGTGTGTCGACGATCCCCAGCAACACGCCCGATACGGACCGGAAGAGCGACCCGGAGGACTCCGCCCCGCCGAAGAGCCGCGAGGAAGAGAAGCCGGACAGGGCGCCGTCCGCGCCCGCCGAGCAGCCCGAAGCACCGCCCTCCGAGGAGCCGACGACGCCCGCCGACCCCGGTGAGGGCAACGGCAACGGCAAGCCGCCCACGCTGGTCCCGTCTGTGGGACCGATCCCGGGGATCATGGCCCCGCTGCTGTGGCCGTTCGTGGCCGAGGAGGACGCCCGCCCCGTCGACGAGGCCGTGCCGATGTTCCTGCGGCAGCTGATCGCTGCCGACGCCGGCGTCCCGGTCGAGGATCTTCCGCTGGAAGAGCCCAAGAAAGACCGGGAGACCGATGAGGCGACCTCGGAGTCGAAGGAGCCCGACGCGGAGTCGACCAAGCAGGAGTCCGAGGCCGAACGGGTCCTCGAGGACGCCTGCGAGCTCACCGCCGCGATCGCCGAGGACGTCAAGACGTTGCCAGGAGCGAACGGCGCTCCCGAACCCGAGGGCACGCCGGAGTGCGATGAGGCGTGCGCTGAGCCGAAGACACCGGTAGGGTCGTCGCCCGCAGCCGAACCCGAGGCCACCACCGAATCCGCTGAGCCGTCCGACACCGAGCCGTCCGAGGCTGAGACGACGGATGCACCGGAGCCGGAGGAGCCGAAGGAAGGCAGCAAGGACGACCAGACTTGTGCCGAGAAGTCGGTGCAGTAGGGATCACTCCGATGGCGACCGCACCACGCCAGAGTGACCGGCCGAGCGAGTCCCCCCGGGCGCTTGGCTGGAGTGAGGGACGAAGCAGGCCCCGGAACCGCGTCGCGGTCCGGGGCCTGCTCCGTCGTTGGGCTCCGTCGGTCTGAGGCTCAGTCCTCGGGGACCTCTGCCAGCTCAGCGGTGACGGAGATCTCGGTCGCGTTCTCGTCGACGGTGAAGAAGAGGTCGCCGACGATGTTGCCGACCCGCTTGAGGTCCGGCGCGGCGGCCTCGGCGTCCTTGACCAGCTTGGCCGGGCCGGTGACCTCGGCCTTCGCCAGCGGGTGACGCATCTTCACCTTCGCGGTCGACTTCGCTCCGCGGATCCCGGTCAGCGTCGCCGCGACGGCATCGAGCGCCGCCGGGTCGGCGGCGGCAGCGGTGCCGAGCTCGAGCTCACGCGGCCACGAGGAGGTGTGGATGGAACCGGTCTGCCACCACGACCAGACCTCCTCGGTGACGTACGGCAGGAACGGCGCCAGCAGGCGCAGCTGGACGTGGAGAGCCGTGGCGAGAGTGGCGCGGGCGGACTCGGTGGCGAGACCGCCGTCCTCGTCGTAGGCACGCTCCTTGACCAGCTCGAGGTAGTCGTCGCAGAACTCCCAGAAGAACTTCTCCGAGGTCTCCAGCGCGGTGGAGTAGTCGTAGGCCGTGAACGCGTCGGTCGCCTTGGTGATCGTCTCCTTGAGACGGGCCATGAGCGCGCAGTCGACCGGCTGGGTGATCGCGACCGGGTTCAGCGTGGTCGCGCCGACGTTGCCGAGGACGAACTTGGAGGCGTTGAGGATCTTCATCGCCAAGCGGCGGCCGACCTTCATCTGGGTCTCGTCGAACGGCGAGTCCATGCCCGGGCGGGTCAGCGCGGCACGCCAGCGAACCGCGTCGGCGCCGAACTTCTCGAGGATCTCGGTCGGGACGACGACGTTGCCCTTCGACTTCGACATCTTCTTGCGGTCGGGGTCGAGGATCCAGCCGGCGATCATCGCGTGGCTCCACGGGACGGTGCCGTCCTCGAGGTGGGCGCGGACGATGCGGCCGAAGAGCCAGGTGCGGATGATCTCGTGGCTCTGGGTGCACAGGTCCATCGGGTAGACCCGGCTGAACAGGTCGGGGTCGGCCTCCCAGCCGCCCGCGATCTGCGGGGTCAGCGACGAGGTCGCCCAGGTGTCCATGACGTCCGGGTCGCCCTGGAAGCCGCCGGGCTTGCCGCGCTGCGCCTCCTCGTAGCCGGCCGGGACGTCCGTGGACGGGTCGATCGGGAGCTGGTCCTCGCTGGGCAGCAGCGGCTTGTCGTAGTCGGGGTTGCCCTCGGCGTCGAGTGCGTACCAGACCGGGAACGGGATGCCGAAGAAGCGCTGGCGGGAGATCAGCCAGTCACCGTTGAGGCCGCCGACCCAGTTGTCGTAGCGGTGGCGCATGTGCTCGGGCAGCCAGGTCAGGTCACCGCCGCGGGACAGCAGCTGCTCACGCAGCTCGGGGTTGCGGCCACCGTTGGTGATGTACCACTGCCGGCTGGCGACGATCTCGAGCGGCTTGTCGCCACGCTCGTAGAAGTTGGCCATCCGCTGGGTCTTCTTCGGCTCGCCGTCGAGGTCACCGGACTCGCGGATCATCGCGACGACGGCCTCGCGGGCCGAGTGGACGGTCTTGCCCTTCAGCTCCTCGTACGCCGCGACGCCGGCCTCGGTGGTGATCCACTCCGGGGTCTCGCGGGAGAAGCGGCCGTCGCGGCCGATCAGGGCGCGGGCGGGCAGGTTGAGCTCACGCCACCACTGGACGTCGGTGAGGTCACCCCAGGTGCAGCACATCGCGATGCCGGCGCCCTTGTCCATCTCCGCGGCCTCGTGAGGCAGGACGGGGATCTCGACGCCGAAGATCGGGCTGGTGACGGTGCTGCCGAACAGGTCCTTGTAGCGGTCGTCGTCGGGATGCGCGATCAGCGCGACGACGCTCGGGATCAGCTCGGGGCGGGTGGTCTCGATGTGGACGGGGGTGCCGTCAGCGCGGTGGAAGGCGACGCGGTGGAAGAAGCCGGGGTAGTCCTTCGCCTCCAGCTCGGCCTGGGCGACCGCGGTCTGGAAGGTGACGTCCCACAGGGTCGGCGCCTCCTGCAGATAGGCCTCGCCGCGGGCCAGGTTGCGCAGGAACGCCTTCTGCGAGGCGGTCTGGGAGACCTTGCCGATGGTCGTGTACTGCTGGTCCCAGTCGAAGGAGAGACCCAGGGTGCGCCACAGGTCCTCGAAGACCTTCTCGTCCTCGACGACCAGCTGGTTGCACAGCTCGACGAAGTTGGGCCGGCTGATCGAGATCTGGCGCTTCGGGTCCGGCTTCTCCGGCGGGGTGAAGTCGGGGTCGTAGGGGAGGCTCGGGTCGCAGCGGACGCCGAAGTAGTTCTGGACCCGGCGCTCGGTCGGCAGACCGTTGTCGTCCCAGCCGATCGGGTAGAAGACCGACTTGCCGTTCATTCGCTGGAAGCGGGCGATCAGGTCGGGGTGGGTGTAGGAGAAGACGTGGCCGACGTGCAGGCTGCCGGAGACGGTCGGCGGCGGGGTGTCGATCGAGTAGACGTTCTCCCGCGGCTGGGTGCGGTCGAAGGCGTACGTCTTCTCGTTCTTCCACTGCTCGGCCCACTTGGCC
Organism: Nocardioides sp. NPDC127514; assembly: GCF_040302125.1. Taxonomy (NCBI): domain Bacteria; kingdom Bacillati; phylum Actinomycetota; class Actinomycetes; order Propionibacteriales; family Nocardioidaceae; genus Nocardioides; species Nocardioides sp. NPDC127514. The sequence goes on from NZ_JBEORF010000003.1 coordinate 106,444, forward strand.
TCCAGGCCCTCGAGGACCGGCTTGTCCGGTACGGCGACTACGCGCTGCTCAGCGGGCGTAGTCGTCTCCGGTGCGGTCTGCGTGGGCGTGGTCTCAGTCATGGGACCAAATCCTATGGGCGCGCGGGGGCTGGCGCGAAACCGGTTGAGACCGGTGTTGCACACTCGCCATGCTTCGGTCATGGGCACCATCGACTTCTTCACCGACGCAGCCGAGTTCCTCACGGTCGCCAAGGACTATCTCGCCGGGGAGCCGGTGACCGCCAACGTGCTCGCCACCAACGCGGAGAAGGCCACGCGGGTGGAGCAGGAGGGGCCGTACCGCTGGTTCGCCGTCGCTCGCGAGGGAGACCGGGTCGTCGGCGCGGCGATGCGGACGGCCAACTTCGAGCCGTACCCGCTCTACGTCTGCCCGATGCCCGAGCCTGCGGCTCTCGAGCTGGCGCGGGCGCTGCACGCGAGGGGCGAGTACGCCGGTGGGGCCAACGGCGCACTCCCGGCGGCCCGGACGGTGGCGGAGGAGACCGCGCGGCTCGCGGGTGGGCGGGTGAGCGTCGCGATGGCGTCGCGTCTGCACGAGCTCGACACGCTGGTGATGCCGTCCGGAGTGCCCGGGCACGCCCGCCCGGCGACGTACGACGACCTCGAGCTGTGCCGGGACTGGCTGGCCGACTTCGGGCACGCGGCCCGGGAGCAGTCCACGAACAAGGCCTACGCCCACGAGCACGCAGCAGTCGGCGAGGACGAGGTGCGGCGCCGGATCGCGGAGTTCCTGCTGCTGTGGGAGGTCGATGGTGAGGTCGTGTCCCTGGTCGGCGCGACCCCGCCGGCGCACGGCGTGGTCCGGATCGCGCCGGTCTACACGCCGAAGGAGCAGCGGGGCCACGGCTACGGCACCGCGGTGACCGCCGAGGCCTCACGCCTCCTCGGCGCCGACGGCAGCCGGCTGTGCCTGTTCACCGACGCCGACAACCCCGTCTCCAACCACGTCTACGCCAAGATCGGATACCGCCCCGTCGTCGACATGGCCAACCACACGATCGTCTCCTGACCCGCCGAGTCGGCTCGTTCGAACGAGCCGACTCGGCGCGGGTTGCGGTCAGGATGAGCCGACTCGGCGTCTCAGTCGACGGTGAAGCGGCGGCCGAGGTAGTGGTCGACGGCCGGCCAGATGTGGCCTTCCGACTCGGCGGCGTTGGTCCAGCGCAGGGACCAGCCCCCGCCGGTGGCGGTGGTGATGTCGGCGGAGCGGCGGCCGCTGCTGCTCTGCTTGAGGTGGAGGGCGCGGATCTGGTCCCAGGGGAGGTAGGTGGCGTTGGCGGCGGTGGCCAGCTCGGCGGGCGACCTGTCCAGGGCGCGCTGGATCAGCTTCCTGCCGGGTGATCCGGAGGTCACCGAGGCCAGGCCTGTGGCGAGTCGGTCGGAGCCGGAGGGCTTGAGCAGCATCAGGCCGGTTTCGGTCACCAGGAGCGTACGGAAGCCGTCGCCGGAGATCGGGGCCAAGGCGCCGATGTAGCCGTCGGGCGGCGTCGGGGCCGGCGTCTCGGCGTCGACCTGCGCGTCGAGCTGGTGCACCCAGGCGCGCAGCGCGGCGGCGTAGCCGGGGGAGCCGAGGGCCTCGTAGGCGAGCTCCTCGGGGTCGACCTCCTGGCCGGCGATGTCGACCAGCCGCCAGGGGCCGGCCCAGCTGAGCTCGTAGCGGGCCTTGTCCTCGCCGACCAGCTCGTGGGCGATGGCGGCACCGAGGAGCCGGGCGATGACCTTCCGCTTCGCCTCGGCGTCGTCGACCTCGACCAGGTCCAGGAGCGTGTCGAGGTTGCCGGAGGCGATCAGGTCGAGGGCCCCGCGGACGGTGGCCGGCTCGATCTGGTTGTCCCGCATCGCGTTCAGGAGCGTCTCGGCGTTGATCGCTGCAGCACGTGCGCCGGCGACGCTCACGATCTCGGCCATCGGCGCCGGCGTCAGACCCGAGCCGGCGAACGTCTTGTCCTCGAGGGCGAGGAAGTTCTGGGACGGGTAGCGCAGGATGCTGGCGGCGTTGCCGGACTTGTCCGCCTCGTCCGCGGAGGCCATCGACTCCAACCGCTCGATGCGCTCCGACAGCGGTGGGTGGGAGTCATAGGCCGACGTCTTCGCCTCGAGCGGCGCCGCGCTGATCCTGGCGAGCTCCTCGAGCCGCTCGGGGTCGCTCATCAGGTTCGTGAAGTTGTCGAAGAAGCGCGTGGGCCGCAGACCGTAGTGGGTGCCGGCCTCGACGTACTGCTCCAGATAGATGCGCCAGGCGGCGTCGAGCGCGGGGAGCGTGCGCAGCGTGGTGGCCGCGGTCAGTGGCCCGGCGACGGTCGCGCTGAGCCGGTCGGCGTCGATCTCGTGGGCGTGCGCGAGCGGGCGGGTCAGGGAGAAGAAGAGACGGGCGTACGTCCGGAACGGCCGCTTCACCAGCGGGTTGGAGAGGCCCGCGGCGACCTCGGCGATCGCCAGGCGGCTCCGGTGGATGAGAGCGCCGAGCCGGGTGTGGCTGGTGCTGTGGTGGCCGAGCTCGTGGGCGAGGACCGCGTGCAGCTGGTTGCGGGAGAGGCCCTGGAGGAGAGGTACGCCGAGGAACATGCGCCGGGTCCCGGTCCTGAGCCCGAGCAGGCTGGTCTCCTCGCTGACCGCCGCGTTGACCTCCGGCACCAGCCGGATCTCGTCGGGGGCGCGGGTCCCGGCGGTGGCGGCCAGCGCGCGGACCTCCGCCCACAGTCCGGGCTGTTCCTGCTCGGTGAGGACGAGCCCGCCGGGGTCGCCCGAGGTCCTGGGGCGCCGCCGTGGGGCCATCTGCTGACCGACCAGCGCGAAGGCAGCCAGGACGTAGGCAACGGCCAGGAACGAGACCGCGAGAGCAGCCCGGAGCGTACGCATGAATGGTGGACCTTGTGGGGGGATGGGGTTCAGTCCGAGATGAGTGGGAGGGTAGCGGGTCTGGCAATTCGCTGGGAAGCGTGTACGCCATAGACTCGACCCGATGAGTGAGACTCCCGCGCCGCGTCTGGCGGCCACGATCGAGGAGGTCTGGGAAGCGCTGCAGTCGCGCTGGCCCGAGACCCGGCTCGAGCCTTCCCTGGACCGGATCCGCGCCCTGCTCGAGATCCTCGGTGATCCGCAGAACGCCTTCCGGATCATCCAGCTGACCGGCACCAACGGCAAGACCTCCACCTCCCGGATGATCGACACGCTGCTGCGGTCCCTCGACCTGCGCGTGGGGCGGTTCACCTCGCCCCACGTGGAGCGGATCAACGAGCGGATCTCGATCGACGGAGAGCCTCTGACCGACGACGAGTTCGTGGCCGCGTTCAACGACGTCGCCCACTACCTCGGCATGGTCGACGACGACCAGCCGCATCCGCTGTCGTTCTTCGAGTCGATGGTGGGGATGGCCTACGCGAAGTTCGCCGAGGCCCCGGTCGATGTGGCCGTGGTCGAGGTGGGGCTGGGCGGTGGCTGGGACGCGACCAACGTCGCGAACGCCGATGTCGCGGTGGTGACCCCGATCGCGGTCGACCACGCCAAGTATCTCGGTGACAACCCGGTCGCCATCGCGCGTGAGAAGGCCGGGATCATCAAGCCGGATGCGGTCGCCGTGATCGCCGAGCAGTCCGTCGAGGTCGCCGCGGTGCTGGATCAGCACGCGGCGGAGGTCGGCGCCCGGCTGCTGTGGGAGGGCACCGACTTCGGGGTCGTGTCCCGCACCCCGGCGGTGGGCGGACAGATCCTCACGCTGCGCGGGCTGCGGGGGGAGTACGAAGACCTCTTCCTGCCCCTCTACGGCGCCCACCAGGCGCAGAACGCGGCGACGGCGCTGGCCGCGGTCGAGGCGTTCCTGGGAGACACCGTGCTGGCCGACGAGCTCGTGCGCGACGCGTTCGCCAAGGTCGACTCGCCGGGCCGGCTGGAGATCATGCGGTCGTCCCCGACGGTCCTGCTGGATGCCGCCCACAACCCGGCCGGCGCCGAGGCGACGGTCGCCGCGCTCGAGGACTCCTTCTCGTTCTCCGGTGTCGTCGGCGTCATCGGGGTGATGGGCGACAAGGACGTCGAGGGCCTGCTCGCCGCCTTCGAGCCCGTGCTGGAGCACCTCGTCGTCACCCAGAACTCCACCGAGCGTGCCCTTCCGGCCATCGAGCTCGCCAAGATCGCCGTCGACCTCTACGGCGAGGAGCGGGTCTCGGTGGTGCCGCGTCTGGCCGACGCCATCGACGCCGCGATCGGCCTGTCGGAGTCCTCCGGCGGAGGCTCGATCTCCGAGGGCGCGGTGCTGGTGACCGGCTCCGTGGTGACCGCCGGGGAGGCGCGTACGCTGCTGGGCTCCCGTGGCCCGGCCGCCCGGTCGGCCGCGACCGCCCGCGTCGTCCCGACCGCCGACCCCGAGCTGGAGGCCTACCTGGAGGCGGACGCAGATGGCGAGTGAGCGGGAGAAGTCGCCGCGGCGCGGGATGTGTGCCGCGATCGTCTCGATGGAGGGACTCGCGGTCGCGCTGGCCGCGCCCGTGATGATCTCGATCGGCGGGGTCTCCGCCGGGCTGGCGCTCCCGCTGGGCCTCGGGTTCTTCGTGGCCTGCATCGTGGTGGCCGGCCTGCTGCGCCGCCCCTGGGCCTACTGGCTCGGCTGGGCGCTGCAGGTCGTCGCGATCGGGATGGGCTTCCTGATCTCGATCATGTTCGTCGTCGGCGTGATCTTCGCGGTCCTGTGGGGCATGGCCGACATCCTCGGTCGCAAGATCGAGCGCGAGCGGGCCGCGGCCTTCGAGGCGTTCGACCGGATCGCCGCCGAGGAGAGCGCTGGGGACGACGCCGCGGAAGTGGCCGGCGAAGAGGCCGAGCCCAGGTAGGTTGGCTGCCGTGGAGGAGCGCGACGAGCTTCAGATGGCGACCGACGACGAGACGGCGACCGACTGGGCACTGTGCCCGGCGTGCGGGAACGCACTGGTGCTGCGGCGGCCGCGGACGCGTACGGCCCACTACGCGCACAAGGCCGGAGAGTCGTGCCGGCTCGTCGGCGCGCAGCTGCGGCGTACCAGCTCCGGGTGGGCCGTCGGCGGTGGCGAGGACGACCCGGACAGCCTCGAGAACCTCTTCGACCTGATCGAGGACGACGCACCCGGCCGCTAGCGCGCGAGGGCCCCGGTGAGCGCTGCGAGCGCCTGATCGAGCTCCGCGTCGGTCACACCGCCGAACCCGATCACCAGGCCGGTCAGGCCGCTGGAGCGCGCGTAGGTGGAGAGCAGGTTGATCTCGAAGCCGGCCGTTCGGGCGGCCTCGCGGGCTCTGCGCGCGTCCGGCTCGGGCAGCAGCCAGGTGGAGTACATCCCGGCGAGCGGGCCGGCGAGGGTGGCGTACGGGCTCATCGCCTCCGCCACCCGCGGGGCACGTTCGGCGTAGACGCGGCGGGCGGAGCGTACGGCCCTGTCCAGCCAGCCGTCGCGGAGCAGCGTCAGCAGGGCGCGCTGCGAGGGCCAGGCGGCGCCGGCGTGGGTGATGGTGCGGCGGCGTACGATCCGCTCGTGCAGGTCGGGCGGCGCGACCAGCCAGCCGAGACGAAGCGTCGGGCCCACCGACTTCGCCGCGGTGCCGAGATAGACCACCCGGCCGCGGTCCAGCGTCGCCATCGCGGGCACCGGCGCGACGTCGTAGCGGAACTCCGAGTCGTAGTCGTCCTCGATCACCACCGCGTCCGCCCGTCGAGCGGCCTCGAGGAGAGCCAGCCGGTCGGCCGCCGGCATGACGCGTCCCAGCGGGTGCTGGTGCGCCGGAGTGACGTACGCCGCGACCGCAGGCCCCAGGTCGGCGACCCTGTCCACGGCCGGCAGGTCGATGACCTCGCGACCGTAGGTGAGCACCGTCTCGGCCGCCGCCCGGTATCCCGGATCCTCCACGGCGACCGGCCCTGGGCGCAGTTCCGGCAGGAGCGCGCGGAGCCCGTCGCTGGTGCCCGCGGTCACGATGATCTCGTCGGGGTGGAGGTCCAGGCCGCGAGTGCGTCCGAGTCTCGCCGCCAGCGCCTCGCGCAGCTCGAGCACCCCTCGCGGATCGTCGTAGCCGCGCGGGGGAGTGGCCACCGAGACCTCCCGCCACGCCCGCCGCCACCCCGGCTCCAACCGCGGGTCGAAGAACGGTGTGCCCGTATCCAGCCGAGACGTCACCCCCGTCGGCCGAGACGTCGCCCGCGTCGGCCGAGGCGTCACGCCCGTCGGCCGAGACGTCACCCCTGTCGGGCGGGTCGCGGTGACGTACGTCCCGGACCCACGGCGCGCCTCGAGCCAGCCCTCGGCGGTGAGCTGGTCGTAGGCCTGCTCGGTCACCGCGCGCGAGACGCCCAGGTCTGCCGCGAGCGCACGACTCGAGGGCAGCCGGTCGCCGGTCCCGAGGGTGCCGGCGAGGACCAGGGCGCGCACCTGGGCGGCGAGCTGGGCGGGGAGCGGCTCGCCGGAGGTGCGGTCGAGGGTCACGGGGAGCATGGTTCGAATGGCCTGTCGGAGTAGGTCAGAATTGGCCCGTGCGTGCAGGCCACTTTGCTACCAGGATGGTGCCATGAGCACGACGTTGTCACCCACCCCACGCACCCGGATCAGCCGCGGGAAGAACCGCGCCGTCCCCGACCGCGAGCGCCTGCACGCGTTCCTCGGCGAGGCGCTCATCGCGCACCTGGGCGTCACCGTCGGGTCGGGCGAGGAGGCCCACCCGGTCGTCCTGCCCACCGCGTACGGCTTCGATCTCGACGGCCCGGATGCAGGCGGGTCGCTCTACCTGCACGGCTCGGTGGCCGCCGGCTGGCTCGCGCGGGCGCTGGAGCGTGACGTGTGCGTCACGATCACCGAGCTCGACGGTCTGGTCGCGGCGCGGAGCGGGTTCCACCACTCGATGAACTACCGCTCGGCCGTGGTCATCGGCCGCGCGCGCCTGGTCGAGGACCCGGAGGAGCGCGAGCGCGCCCTCGCGCTGGTCGTCGATCAGATGATCCCCGGCCGCTGGGAGACCCTGCGTCCGGCCACCCGCAAGGAGCTCGCCGCGACCGCCGTACTCGCCCTCCCGCTCGCCGAGGCGTCGATGAAGGCGCGCGCCGAGGGCCCGGTCGACGACCCCGACGACATCGACTCCGGCACCTGGGCCGGCGTGATCCCGATCCACCGCGTGGCCGGCACCCCGGTGACGGCCGACGACGCGGACGGCGAGCCCCCTGCAGACGTCGTACGCCGCGCCGTCCAGCTGGGCGCCGAGGTGGGGTAGTCCGGGGAGTTTCCGTCCGTTACCGGCTGGTAGACCGACGGAAGCTCCCCGGACTACCGGGCCGGCGAGTTGGATCGCCAGAACAACCAGCCCGAAGCCGCGAACATCGCCGCGTACATCGCGCTGATCATCACGACGTCCCGGGCGCCGTCGAAGTCGTCGTGAAGCCCGGCGACGATCGCGATCAGGCCGACGACCAGGGTGGCGACGGCGGCGGCGCCGTCGGAGAGCGCCATCCCGCGGGGCCGGAACCGGAACACGAGCGCGCCGAGGACGACGATGCCGATCGGAGCGAGATACATCATGTCCGCGCGCCCGCCGTCGCCGATGATCCCGGGCGCGCCGGCGCCGAGGACAAGCAGAGTCGCGGTCCCAGCGGTGGCGATCCCGCCGAGCACGTACAGGTTCTTGGAGGTCATGCTCCGAACCTAGGGCGCATGGCCGGGAGGATGCGGGGAGGAGATGTGCAGGTCTCGTGCAGATCTCCTCCCCGGCCGCCGCCTAGGAGAGCCCAGCGCGCCGCAGCGCGTCGGCCATCGCGCTGTTGGCCGGAGCGGACGAGCCGCGCCCGCCACCCTGGCCGCCACGGTTGCCGCCGGGGCGCCCGCCGCCGCTCTTGCCGCCGCCCTTGGGTCCGCCCTTGCCCTGGCCACGCTGGCCACCGCCGGGGCGACCCGAGCGGCCGGACTCGCCCTTGGCAGGGGTATCCGCAGGAGCGTCGTCGTTGAGCCGGAGCGTGAGCGAGATCCGCTTGCGGGCCTCGTCGACCTCCAGGACCTTGACGCGCACCACGTCACCGGAGCGGACCACGTCGCGCGGGTCCTCGACGAACTTGTCCGACATCGCGGAGATGTGGACCAGGCCGTCCTGGTGGACGCCGATGTCGACGAAGGCGCCGAAGGCGGCCACGTTCGTGACGGTGCCTTCCAGGACCATGCCGGGACGCAGGTCGGCGATCACGTGCACCGACTCGGAGAAGGTCGCCGTGCGGAACTCCGGCCGCGGGTCGCGTCCGGGCTTCTCGAGCTCGGCGAGGATGTCGGTGACCGTCGGCAGACCGAACTTCTCGTCGACGAACTCAGACGGCTTCAGCGACTTCAGCGCAGAGGTGTTGCCGATCAGCGACCCGATGTCCGCCGACGCCTTGTCGAGGATGCGGTTGACCACCGGATAGGCCTCCGGGTGCACGCCGGACATGTCGAGCGGGTCGTCGCCGCCGCGGATCCGGAGGAACCCGGCCGCCTGCTCGAACGCCTTCGGGCCGAGCCGCGCCACCTTGGTGAGCTCGCGGCGGGTGCGGAAGGGCCCGTTGGCGTCCCGGTGGGCGACGATCGCCGAAGCGAGCGACTCGGTGATCCCCGAGACCCGGCGCAGCAGGGGAGCCGAGGCGGTGTTGAGGTCGACGCCGACGCCGTTCACGCAGTCCTCGACAACGGCGTCCAGGGACTTGGAGAGGCCGTATTCGGGCAGGTCGTGCTGGTACTGCCCGACGCCGATCGACTTCGGCTCGATCTTCACCAGCTCGGCCAGCGGGTCCTGAAGACGGCGCGCGATCGACACGGCCCCACGCAGGGACACGTCGAGATCCGGAAGCTCGGCGGAGGCGTAGGCCGAGGCGGAGTAGACCGAGGCGCCCGCCTCGGAGACCATCACCTTGGTCATCTTCAGGTCCGGCAGCAGCTTGAGCAGGTCGGCGGCGAGCTTGTCGGTCTCGCGCGAGGCGGTGCCGTTGCCGATCGCGATCAGGTCGACCTTGTGCTTCGTGCACAGCTTCGCCAGCGTCGCCAGCGATCCGTCCCAGTCACGCCGCGGCTCGTGCGGGTAGACCGTCGAGGTGTCGACCACCTTGCCGGTCGCGTCCACGACGGCCACCTTCACGCCCGTCCGGATGCCGGGGTCGAGACCCATCGTCGCCCGGGTGCCGGCCGGCGCGGCCAGCAGCAGGTCGCGCAGGTTGTCGGCGAAGACCGCGATCGCGGACTCCTCGGCGGCGGTGCGGATCCGGGTGCGCATGTCGAGCTCGAGGCGGAAGAGGATCCGCGTACGCCACGCCCACCGCACCGTCTCGGCCAGCCACTTGTCCGCCGGACGGCCGGAGTCGGTGATCCCGAAACGGGAGGCGATCGAGCGCTCGTAGTCGGTCACGTCGCCCGGCTCCGGCTCCTCGGCGTAGGGGGAGAGGGTGACGTCGAGCACCTCCTCCTTCTCCGCGCGCAGGACGGCCAGGGTGCGGTGCGAGGGCAGCGAGGCGTACGCCTCGGAGAACTCGAAGTAGTCGGAGAACTTCGCCGCGGCGGGGTCGTTCTCGCGCCCCTCGCGGACGCGGGTCACCAGACGGCCCTGCTTCCACATCCGCTCGCGCAGCGTGCCGATCAGGTCGGCGTCCTCACCGAACCGCTCGACCAGGATCGCGCGAGCGCCGTCGAGCGCGGCCTTCACGTCGGGGACGTTCTCGCCGAGGAAGCCCTCGGCCACCACGTTCGGGTCCTGCGACGGGTCGCCGAGCAGCCCGTCGGCCAGCGGCTCGAGCCCGTTCTCGCGGGCGATCATCGCCTTGGTGCGCCGCTTCGGCTTGAACGGCAGATAGATGTCCTCCAGCCGCGCCTTGGTGTCGGCGGCGAGGATCGAGGCCTGCAGCTCGGGGGTGAGCTTGTCCTGCTTCGCGATCTCGGCGAGCACCGCCGCGCGCCGCTCCTCCAGGTCGCGCAGGTAGCCGAGACGCTCCTCCAACGTACGCAGCTGGGCGTCGTCGAGGCCGCCGGTCACCTCCTTGCGGTAGCGCGCGATGAACGGCACCGTCGAGCCCTCGTCGAGCAGGGCGACCGCTGCGGTCACCTGCGCCGGGCGCACCCCGAGATCTTCGGCGATGCGGGCCGGGATGGCGGCCATCGAGTCTGCGAGCGTCGGAGCTGATGGGGTTGTCGTCACGGAGCGCCATCCTGCCGCATCCCACCGACATGGTCTCAACGTGGCTCGACGGCGACGGGCCCGAACGTGCCCGGACCGGCCCGCCCCGATACGCTCGCCCCCATGACGCAGCGCACGTTCGTGATCCTGAAGCCCGACGCCGTCCGCCGGGGCCTGGTGGGGGAGATCCTGTCCCGCTACGAGGCCAAGGGCCTCTCGATCGTGAAACTGGAGCACCGCACCATCGACGCGGGCATGGCCGACGAGCACTACGCCGAGCACGTCGAGCAGCCGTGGTACCCGCCGCTGCGTGACTTCGTCACCTCCGGCCCGCTCGTCGCCGCCGTTCTCGAGGGCGACGAGGCGATCGAGGTCGTCCGCGCGCTCAACGGCGCCACCGACGGCCGCAAGGCCGCCCCGGGCACCATCCGCGGCGACTTCTCCCTCTCCAACCGCGAGAACCTCGTCCACGGCTCCGACTCGCCCGAGTCGGCCGACCGCGAGATCAAGCTCTGGTTCGGCGCCTGAGACGACCGAGCGAAGCGCGGAGACGCCTGAGGAAGTGAACGATCGCGCCGGTGAATCCACCGGCGCGATCTCTCGTTCCACCGGTCTTTCGACGGTCTCCGGAACCAGGTATCCCCGGCTTCGGCGGCGTGGATGCACCCCGTATCGTTGCGGTTTCGGCGAGCCTCTCCGGTTTGGGGCTCGGACCTTCGTAGCCTCGTCGGCAGGCCCGCATCCTGCAGCACAGATCCCCGACGCGGCGCCCCGGGAACGCGAGGACGTATGGCGAGCATCATTGGACGTGACATGGCGGTGGACCTCGGCACCGCAAACACACTCGTCTACGTCCGCGGCAAGGGTGTCCTTGTCGATGAGCCGAGTGTGGTCGCGCTCAACAAGAACACCGGCGAGATGGTCGCCGTCGGCCATGAGGCCAAGAAGATGCTGGGACGTACGCCTGACGACATCGTCGCGCTGCGACCGCTGAAGGACGGCGTGATCGCCGACTTCGAGGCGACCGAGCAGATGCTCCGCTACTTCATCCATCAGGTCCACCGCCGCCGCTACTTCGCCAAGCCGCGGATGGTCATCTGCGTCCCGTCCGGGATCACCGCGGTCGAGATCCGCGCGGTGAAGGAGGCCGGCTACCAGTCCGGCGCCCGGATGGTGAACATCATCGAGGAGCCGATGGCGGCCGCGATCGGCGCCGGGCTCCCGGTGCACCTGCCGACCGGAAACATGGTCGTCGACATCGGCGGCGGCACCACCGAGGTCGCGGTGATCAGCCTCGGCGGCATCGTCACCTCGCAGTCGATCAGGACCGCCGGCCACCAGCTCGACAACGCGATCATGACCTGGCTGAAGAAGGAGCACGCGCTGCTCCTGGGCGAGCGCACCGCCGAGGAGGTCAAGATGACCCTCGGCTCGGTCTGGCCGCTGCCCAACGAGCCCGAGGCCGAGATCAGGGGCCGCGACCTGGTCAGCGGCCTGCCGCGCACCGTGACCGTATCGAGCGCCGAGGTGCGCAAGGCGATCGAGGAGCCGCTGCACGACATCTTCGACGCGGTCCGCTCCACCCTCGACCAGACGCCGCCCGAGCTGGCCGGCGACATCATGGACCGCGGCATCGTCCTGACCGGCGGCGGCGCCCTCCTGCGCGGGCTCGACGAGCGCCTGCGCCACGAGACCGGCATGCCCGTCCACGTCGCCGAGTCCCCGCTGACCTCGGTCGCGATGGGCGCCGGCCGCTGCGTCGAGGACTACGACGTGCTCCGCCCCGTCCTGGTGAACGAGAACAGGAGATGGTGACGTGTCGTTGCTGAGCCCCCGCCCCAGCGAACGTCTGCGCAAAGGGCTGGAACAACGCAAAGGCCCCAAACCCGTGGTCCGTACGCCGCGGGAGAGGCTCAACCGCCGCGGCAGCCTCGAGACCAAGGCCGGCGGCGGTGGGCCGAAGCGCTCCTGGCTGATCGCGCTCATCCTGTGCTGCGCGACGCTGGCCACGCTCGACCAGACCCCCGTCCTGGAGCCGGCCCGCGCCGCGGTCGGCGAGGTGATCTCCCCGCTGGAGACCGGCGCGGCGATGGTGGCCCGCCCGTTCACCGACATCCCGGAGTGGTTCGACACCCGCGACGAGCTGCGCGACCGGGTCGCGAAGCTCGAGGCCGAGAACTCCACGCTGCGCCGCCAGGTCGAGGTCACCGACTACGGCCGCGCCAAGCTCGCCGAGTACGAGTCGATCACCCGCGCCGCCGAGGACCTCGGCTACGCCATGGTGCCGGCGCGGGTCACCGCCTACGGCCCCGCCCAGACCTTCAACCGCACCGTCACCATCGACGCCGGCAGCGCCGCCGGGATCAGGTCCGACATGTCGGTCGTGACCGGCGACGGCCTGGTCGGCCGGGTGCTGCGGGTCACCAAGACCTCGGCGACGGTCCTGCTGATCGTCGATGCCGCCTCGGTCGTCGGCGGACGCGTCGGCGGTGAGGACCGCAGCGGCAAGAAGTCCGGTCAGGTCGGCATGGTCCGGGGCTCCGGCGCGGTCGCCGGAGGTGCCAACGCCGGTCTGCTGACCCTCGACCTCGTCGACCAGACCACCACCCCGCTCAAGGGCGACACGGTCATCACCTGGGGTGACGGCCGGGCCGCGCCGTACGTCTCCGGGCTGCCGATCGGCGAGGTGACCGACAGCTTCGAGAGCGTGCGTGACTCCTCGCAGACGGTCCGGATCAAGCCGTACGTCGACTTCGGCTCGCTCGACGTCGTCGGTGTGGTGGTGCCGGGCGACACCATGAGCGACCGCGCCGTCGTCACACCGGAAGGAGAGCTGCGATGAGCGAGATGGAAGGCCGTGCCTCCGGGGCCGCTCCGGTGCTGCGCAACGTCCTGGTCGGCATGCTGGTCGTCATCGCCGTCGTCCTGCAATTGAGCGTCGCGCCGGCCTTCGCCATTCGCGGGATCACTCCCGACCTGGCGCTCCTGGTCGTCCTCGCGGTCGCGCTCACCCGTGGCGGGCAGGCCGGCCTGGTGACCGGGTTCGCCGCCGGCGTACTCCTCGATCTGGCCCCGCCCGCCGACCACACCGCGGGCCGGTGGGCGCTCGCGCTCCTGATCGTCGGCTACGTCGCCGGACGCGTGCGCGAGGGCAGCATCGGCGAGGGCAGCATCCACGGTGGTCTGGGCCGTCCCAACGCGATGACCGTGATGGCCACGGTGGCCACCTGCGCGTTCATCGGGGTCAGCATCTTCGCGGTCAGCGGCTTGATCCTCGGTGAGGCGCCACTGACGCTGCTGCCGACCGTGGCGATCAGCGTGGGCTACGACCTGCTGCTGGCGCCGTTGCTGATCCCGGCGCTGCTGTGGCTGATCGGCAAGGGAGATCTCTGAGATGCCGCGGAGCACGTCTCGGGGGGCACGACTCTCCACCGCGCAGGTCAGCCGGCTGCGGCTGATCGTGATCCAGGCGCTCGTCTTCTCGCTGCTGGCCACGCTCGGGGTCAGGCTCTTCTACCTGCAGGTACGCCACGGCGACGCCTATCAGGCCGCGGCGGCCTCGCAGTCCAAGCGCGAGATCGTGCGCCAGCCGGTGCGCGGCATCATCGTCGACGCCCAGGGCCGGCCGATGGTGACCAACCGCTCCGCCTGGGTGGTCAGCCTCGACCAGGGCGTGCTCGACGGGCTCGACGACGACGACAGGAAGACGCTGATGGCTCGCGTCGCCAAGGCCGTCGACGTGTCCCCGAAGAAGCAGGACGAGGCGATCGCCAACTGGTCCGGCACCCGCTACCAGCCGGTCCCGATCGCCACCGACGTCTCCGAGTCGACCGCGCTGCGCATCCTCGAGCAGCCCGAGGACTTCCCCGGGGTGGTCGCGGAGAAGCAGACGCTGCGCTCCTACCCGAGCCCCTTCGGCATCAACGCCGCCGGCGTGCTCGGCTATCTCTCCCCGATCACCGAGGACGAGAACGACAACGCCAAGGAGCGTGGCGACGAGTCGCTCAACATCACCTCGATGGTGGGTCGCTCCGGTGTCGAGAAGGAGTACGACCAGTGGCTGCGCGGGATGCCCGGCTACGACACCGTCACCGTCGACTCGCTCGGCCGAGAGATCGGGCGCGGCGACTCGGTCGCCTCCCAGCCCGGCGACACGCTGGTGACCAGCATCGACGCCAAGGTGCAGGGCCGTGCCGAGAAGCTGCTCGCCGAGTCGATCGAGACCGCGCGCAACACCTTCGACAAGATCTCCGGCCGCAACTTCGAGGCCGACTCCGGCTCGGTCGTGGTCATGGAGGCGCAGACCGGTCGACTGGTCGCGATGGCCAACCAGCCGACGTACGACCCCGAGGAGTGGGTCGGCGGGATCACCCAGAAGCAGCTCGACAGGCTCTACTCCGAGAAGGCGGGCTACCCGCTGTTGCCACGGGCGACGCAGGGTCAGTTCGCGCCGGGTTCGACGTGGAAGCCGTTCATGACGGTCGGTGCGCTCAACAACGGCTACAGCCGCGACACCCTGCTCAACTGCTCCAGCGGGCTCCAGGTGGGCAACCGGGTGTTCAAGAACTACGAGTCGGGCGCCTACGGGTTCATCGACTTCGCCAAGGCGCTCCAGGTCTCCTGCAACACGTTCTTCTACCAGGTCGGGGTCCACTACTGGCAGAAGTACGGCTCCAACCCCGCCGACGTCAACGCCAAGGACCCGCTGGTGGAGACCGCCAAGGCATTTGGCTTCGGCAAGCGCACCGGCATCGACCTGCCGGGGGAGTCGACGGGCCGGATCGCGGACCGGAAGTGGAAGGCCGAGTACTACCAGGCCATGAAGGGCTACTACTGCCGGATGGACGAGAAGAAGAACGCCCCCACCGACTTCCTGCAGCTCTTCGCCCACGAGTTCTGCATCGAGGGCAACTACTACCGCACCGGCGACGCGGTGAACTTCTCCATCGGCCAGGGCGACACCATGGTCACCCCGATCCAGCTCGCTCGCGCCTACGCGTCCCTGGCCAACGGCGGCACCCTCTACGAGCCCAGGATCGGGAAGGCGGTCGTCAGCGGCGACGGGACGGTGGTCGAGAGGATCGATCCCAAGGTCGCCGGCAAGGTGAAGATGTCGGCCAAGAGCATCGACTACGTCAACGAGGCGCTGCTCGGCACTCCCCAGTCGGGCTCCCTGGCCTGGAAGTTCGGCGGGTTCCCGCTCGACGAGGTGAAGGTGCGCGGCAAGACCGGCACCGCCGAGGTCACCGGCAAGCAGACGACCGGCTGGGTCGCGACGTACAACAAGAAGTACGTCGTCATCATGACCATATCCCAGGGTGGCACCGGCTCGGGCTCGGTGGGCGATGCCGTACGCAAGCTGTGGGAGTCGCTCTACGGGATCGAGGAGGGCGGCGCCGAGGTGCGGCCCGACAAGGCCGCGATCCGGGGCATCGACCCACCCAGGAACCTGCCCGCGTTCGGCGCCGACGGCTCGATCGTCGCCCCGAAGGACTGAGGGGTTGAGGGGCAGAGCATGAAGAACGACGTGATGGCCTTCGTACGCCGCATCGACCTGGTCCTCCTGGGCGCGGTGCTGGTCCTGGTGTCGCTCTCGGTGCTGCTGGTCTGGTCCGCGACCATCCACCGGGACGCGATCACCGGTGGCGACACCACCGCCTACCTGCGCAAACAGGCGATCAACGTGGCCGCCGGGCTGGTGCTGATGGTGGGCGTGGTCGCGACCAACCACCGCTGGGTCCGGCTCCTGACGCCGGTGGTCTACCTGGGCGCGGTGGTGGGCCTGGTGCTGGTGCTCGTGATGGGCTCCACGGTCAACGGATCGAAGTCGTGGGTGGTCCTCGGGCCGGTGCAGGTCCAGCCGTCGGAGCTGGCCAAGCTGGCCGTCGTCATCGCGATGGCGCTGGTCCTGGCCGAGCGCAGCGAGGGCCGCTGGCGGGCACGGGTGTCGCTGGGCGACGTGGTCGCGATGATCCTGGTCGCGGCGGTGCCGATCGTCCTGGTCCTGCTCCAGCCCGACCTCGGCACCACGCTGGTGCTCGGTGTGACGGTCTTTTGCGTGCTCGCGGCCGCGGGCACACCGCGGCGATGGCTCGCGCTGCTGGCGTTGGCCGGCGTCGCGGGTGCCACGACGGTGGTCGCGACCGGGGTGCTGAAGCAGTACCAGATCAACCGGTTCATGGCGTTCACCGATCCGTCGCTGGATCCTCGCGGCGCGGGCTACAACGTCCAGCAGGCGCGGATCGCGATCGGCGACGGCGGCATCTTCGGACAGGGTCTGTTCCAGGGCTCGCAGGCCCGTGCGGGCTTCGTCCCCGAGCAGCACACCGACTTCATCTTCACGGTCGTGGGGGAGGAGCTCGGGCTGGTCGGCTCGCTGCTGGTGATCGGGCTGATCGGTGTCGTCCTGTGGCGCGGACTGCGGATCGCGGCGCGTACCGACGACCTCTTCGGGCGGGTGGCGGCGGCCGGGATCGTGTGCTGGCTCGGCATCCAGAGCTTCCAGAACATCGGCATGTGCCTGGGCATCATGCCGGTCACCGGGGTCCCGCTGCCCCTGGTTTCCTACGGCGGTTCCTCGATGATCGCGGCACTGCTGGCGGTGGGTCTGCTGCTCGGCATCTCGGCCCGTTCGCGGCGCACCGGTCTGGACCGGTCCGGACCACTTCAGGACCTCCGCTCGCGTGATCGCCTGCAGGTTGCTGCAGTGCGAAAAGATGTCGCGTTTCATCGAAATTAAACTCGATTACGTTCCCTCCCGGTTGCCCTACAGGGCATCTGTTACCCCTTGCAGCCCTCATCCCGAGGCTGCTTGACGACGGGAGCAGTAATCGTGAACCGACCCCACAGAATCCAGCGCCTCGGCGCACTGGCAGCAGCGACGGTCACCGCCGTCGGTGCCGCCACCACCATCCTGGCCATGTCCGGTCCCGCCGGCGCAGCCGACAGTCCGGCACCGCTGATCGGTGCCGAGAAGTCGACGGCCATCGACAACTCCTACATCGTCGTGATGAAGGGCAACGGTGCGGCGGCCAAGGCCAACGCCGCCGACGCCCGGGCGCTCGCCAAGGAGAAGGGTGGCTCGGTGAAGTACGCCTACGACAAGGCGATCACCGGATTCTCCGCCACGCTCGACGCCGATGCGCTCGACGCGCTCCGCAGCAACCCCGATGTCGACTACATCGAGGCCAACCAGGTCGTGAAGGCCAGCGGCGACCAGGCCAACCCGACCTGGGGGCTCAACCGGATCGACCAGCGCAACCTGCCGCTGAACTCGAACTACCACTACGACTACACCGGCTCGGGTGTGAAGGCGTACATCATCGACACCGGCATCCGGTCCGCGCACGCGGACTTCGGTGGCCGGGTGACCTCCGGCTACACGGCCATCGGGTCCAGCACCGAGGACGAGAACGGCCACGGCACCCACGTCGCCGGCACCGTCGGCGGGTCGACGTACGGTGTCGCCAAGAACGTCACCCTCGTGCCCGTCCGTGTCCTCGACGCCTCCGGGTCCGGCACGACCGCCGGCGTGATCGCGGGTGTGAACTGGGTGACCTCCAACCACACCTCCGGTCCGGCGGTCGCCAACATGTCGCTCGGTGGCGGGGTCTCCTCGACCCTCGACTCCGCGGTCTCCAGCTCGATGGCGGACGGCGTCACCTACGCCGTGGCCGCGGGCAACGACTCCGGTGCGAACGCGTGCAACGGCTCGCCCGCCCGGGTGGCCGGAGCCCTGACCGTCGGCTCGACGACCAACACCGACGCCCGGTCGAGCTTCTCCAACATCGGCTCGTGCGTCGACCTGTTCGCCCCGGGCTCCTCGATCACCTCGGCGTGGCACACCTCCAACACGGCGACCAACACGATCTCCGGTACGTCGATGGCGACCCCGCACGTCGCCGGAGTGGCAGCGCTCTACCTGCAGGCGAACCCGACGGCATCGGCCTCCGCCGTCGCCTCGGCGATCAACGCCAACGCCACCACCGGCGTGGTCACCTCGCCCGGGACCGGTTCACCCAACCGCCTCCTCTACTCGCTGTGGAGCGGTGGCACCGACCCGACGGACCCGCCGACCACGGGCAACCTGCTGACCAACCCGGGCTTCGAGTCGGGCGCGACCGGCTGGACCGCCTCCTCCGGCGTGATCGACAACTCGAGCGGCGCGCCGGCGCGTACGGGCTCCTACAAGGCGTGGCTGAACGGCTATGGCACCGCTCGCACCGACACGCTGTCGCAGTCGGTCACCCTGCCCACGACCGGTAAGACCCTGTCGTTCTACCTGCGGGTGATCACCAACGAGACGACCACCTCGACGGCCTACGACAAGCTGACCGTCAAGGTCGGGTCGACGACGCTGGCGACGTACTCCAACCTGAACGCGAGCTCGTCGTACTCGTTGAAGTCGTTCTCGCTCGGGTCCTTCGCCGGCAGCACCGTCACGCTGACGTTCACCGGCACCGAGGACTCCTCGCTCGGGACCAGCTTCCTGATCGACGACACCTCCATCGCCTGATCTCGGGCACTCATCTGACGGCCTGACCTGAGGCCTGACCACGCCGGGTCGCTCGCGTAACGCGGGCGGCCCGGTGTGTTGGTGAAAGGCCATTTTTCCTGCCCTGTTTATGGCCTGTTTACAGGTGTTCACCTTTGGTATCTGCACGTTGCTGCAATGCGAAGAGTTGGGTCGTTACGGGTCCTACGTAACGTGATTACGTGGTTGACCGAACGCTTCGGGTTGCGGCCGTAGGGAGGGCGCAGGGCGTTCGGCCGGCACGTGCGACGTCTGCGCGTGGGACCGCCTACAGGCGGTTCCCAAGTCCGGTGCAATGAATGGTTGTGGCCCCATCGGGCCGCACGATGACGGGAGTCAGTTCGTGAACCGAACCATCAAGAACCGGGCCTTCAAGGCGCCGGCAGTCATCTCCGCCGTGGCTGTGGGAGCAGCAGCCTCGGCGATCGCCTTCACCGTCCCGGCAGGTGCCGCGGACAGTCCGGCACCGCTGCGCGGCACGGACGCCTCGACCGCAATCGAGGGTGAGTACATCGTCGTGATGGAGAAGCAGGGTCGCAGCGACGTGGCCAGGTCCGAGGCCAAGTCGGTGCGCAGCGACGCCCGCGAGGCCGGTGGCGACGTACGGGAGGTCTTCAACACGGCGTTCAACGGCTTCTCGGCCTCGCTCGACAAGAAGGCGCTCGAAGAGGTCCGCTCCAACCCGGACGTGGCCTACGTGCAGGCCAACCACCGCTACACCACCCAGGGTGACCAGGCGGACCCGACCTGGGGCCTGGACCGGGTCGATCAGGCCGCGCTGCCGCTCGACAAGAACTACCACTACGAGCAGACCGGCAAGGGCGTGACCGCCTACATCATCGACACCGGCGTCGCGACCGACCACTCGGAGTTCAGCGGCCGGATCGGTGAGGGCTTCGACGCGGTCGACGGCGACACCGACCCGACCGACGGCAACGGCCACGGCACCCACGTCGCGGGCACCGTCGCCGGCACCACCTACGGTCTGGCCAAGGAGGCCACGATCGTCCCGGTCCGCGTGCTCGACGACCAGGGCTCCGGCACCACCGAGGGCGTCGTCGCGGGCATCGAGTGGGTCACTGAGAACCACACCGACGGCCCGGCCGTCGCCAACATGTCGCTCGGCGGCGGCAACGACGCCGCTCTCGACGCGGCCGTCCAGGCCTCGATCGCCGACGGTGTGACGTACGCCGTCGCGGCCGGCAACGAGAGCTCGGACGCCTGCGGTTCCTCGCCGGCGGCCGTCCCGGAGGCGATCACCGTCGGTGCCACCGACGACACCGACGCCGCCGCGGACTTCTCCAACACCGGTGAGTGCCTCGACATCTTCGCCCCCGGCGTCGACATCACCTCGGCCTGGAACGACGGCGCGACCAACACCATCTCCGGTACGTCGATGGCGACCCCTCACGTCGCCGGCGCCGCCGCGCTCTTCCTCGAGGCGAACCCGTCGGCCACCCCGGCCGACGTCGCCACGGGCCTGACCGGCGCCGCCACCCCCGACGTGGTCACCAACCCGGGCACCGGTTCCCCGAACCTGCTGCTCACCACGCTGTTCTGAGCCACCGGCTCTGAGGTCAGGGTGTTGGGGCCGTCCGGGAGGGGCGGCCCCAACACCCATTTCCGCTCCGCTCGACTCGATGCCGTGTGAGACTCCAGCCTCGTGACTGATTCGATGAGCTGGCTCAGCTCCCGTCCTGTGTGGTTCGTGTGGCTGATGGTCCTCGGGGCAGTCGTCGCTCCGCTCGTCACCTACCAGCTCGGGCAGCGTCATGCCCAGGCCCAGCCGGAGCCGGCGAACTGTGTGGCTGGAGATCCGGTCATCTCGTGCGAGCTCGATGACGGCTGGACCGTGGGTGTTCCCCCCGACGTGTTGTGGGGTGACTCCGCAGGCGTCGACGCGGACGGCCGACCGGCCTGTCTTCAACCCGGCGACCGTATTCGGACGACGCTCTGGGTGGTGCCGGTCGAGGTCGATGGCATGGAGTGGCGCCATGTCCTGCGTGTGGAGTGTTGAACCGCAACCGGTCGCGTCCCCGGCATTCCGTCCCCGCGACGCCAGGTTTGGTAGGGGAGTCAGGAGGCGGCGTACGCTTGGGGTTGATCGTTCCCGAGCTTTGAGGTGCCCATCGTGACCGTCGCCCAGAGCGACCTCGTTCCTGAGTCTGTCTTCCCTCGGCTGGAGCCGCGCCTGGCGCTGGTGTCCAAGCCGATCCAGTACGTCGGTGGGGAGCTCAACTCGACCGTCAAGAAGTGGGACGAGGTCGAGGTGCGGTGGGCGCTGATGTACCCCGACGCCTACGAGGTCGGCCTGCCCAACCAGGGTGTCCAGATCCTCTACGAGGTGCTCAACGAGCGTGACTGGATCGCCGCCGAGCGCACCTACGCCGTGTGGCCCGACCTCGAGAAGATCATGCGCGAGGGCGACGAGCACGGGCCGATCCCGCAGTTCACCGTCGACGCCCACCGTCCGGTGAAGGCGTTCGACGTGTTCGGGCTCTCGTTCTCGACCGAGCTCGGCTACACCAACATGCTCAACGCGCTCGACCTCGCCGGGATCCCGCTGCATGCGGTCGACCGCGGCGACGACGACCCGGTGGTGCTCGCCGGCGGCCACGCCGCGTTCAACCCGGAGCCGATCGCCGACTTCCTCGACGCTGCCGTGCTCGGCGACGGCGAGGAGGTCGTGCTCAAGATCTCCGAGGTCGTGCGTGAGTGGAAGAACGACGGCCGCCCCGGCGGCCGCGACGAGCTGCTGCGGCGACTCGCCGTCTCCGGCGCCGTCTACGTCCCGAAGTTCTACGACGTGAACTACGCCGCCGACGGCCAGATCGAGGCAGTGGTCCCCAACCGCCCCGACATCCCGTGGCGGGTGCGCAAGCACACCCTGATGGATCTCGACGCCTGGCCCTACCCGCGCAACCCGCTGGTGCCGCTCGCCGAGACCGTCCACGAGCGGTTCTCGGTGGAGATCTTCCGCGGCTGCACCCGTGGCTGCCGCTTCTGTCAGGCCGGGATGATCACCCGCCCGGTACGCGAGCGCTCGATCACCACCATCGGCGACATGGTC
Source organism: Nocardioides sp. NPDC127514 (assembly GCF_040302125.1). Classification (NCBI taxonomy): domain Bacteria; kingdom Bacillati; phylum Actinomycetota; class Actinomycetes; order Propionibacteriales; family Nocardioidaceae; genus Nocardioides; species Nocardioides sp. NPDC127514. The sequence goes on from NZ_JBEORF010000003.1 coordinate 128,216, forward strand.
GAGAACGGGATCCGCAAGTCCGGTTTCGAGGAGGTCGGCCTGCTCTCGCTGAGCTCGGCGGACCACACCGAGATCGGTGACGTCGCGACCGGCCTGGCCGACCGCTACGAGGGCACCAACGTGTCGCTCTCGCTGCCCTCGACCCGTGTCGACGCCTTCAACATCACCCTGGCCAACGAGTTCTCCCGCAACGGCCGTCGCTCTGGCTTGACCTTCGCCCCCGAGGGTGGCTCGGAGCGGATGCGCAAGGTGATCAACAAGATGGTCACCGAGGAGGACCTGATCCGCACCGTCGGTGCCGCCTACTCCCACGGCTGGCGCCAGGTGAAGCTCTACTTCATGTGCGGCCTGCCGACCGAGACCGACGAGGATGTCCTCCAGATCGCCGAGCTGGCGAAGAAGGTCATCGCCAAGGGCCGCGAGGTCTCGGGCCGCAACGACATCCGCTGCACCGTCTCGATCGGTGGTTTCGTACCCAAGCCCCACACCCCCTTCCAGTGGGCCTCCCAGCTCGACCACGAGACCACCGACGAGCGGCTGCAGAAGCTACGCGACGTGGTCCGTGCCGACAAGAAGTTCGGCCGCGCGATCGGGTTCCGCTACCACGACGGCAAGCCCGGCATCGTCGAGGGCCTGCTGTCCCGCGGCGACCGCCGGGTCGGCCGCATCATCGAACACGTCTGGCGCGACGGCGGCCGCTTCGACGGCTGGAGCGAGCACTTCTCCTACGACCGCTGGATGACCGCCGCCGAGACCGGTCTCGCCGGCACCGGCGTCGACCTGGACTGGTACACCACCCGTGAGCGTGAGTACGACGAGATCCTCCCCTGGGACCACCTCGACTCCGGCCTCGACAAGGACTGGCTCTGGGCCGACTGGGAAGACGCCCTCGCCGTCGCCGACGGCGAGGACATCGAGGTCGAGGACTGCCGCTGGACCCCGTGCTACGACTGCGGCGTCTGCCCCGAGATGAACACCGACATCCAGATCGGCCCGACCGGCAAGAAGCTGCTGCCGCTCAGCGTGGTCTGAGTCGTACGACTCGTCTGGGAGGCGTCACTTTCTCGCATGTGCACGGAAGTGGCAGGGACCGGCGCGACTTCAGCTGTCATTTCCCCGCACATGGGGGATTGTGACGGCATAGGTCCTGGTCAGGGTCGATTGGCGCGCATCGTGCCGGTGACGGAGTCTTCGGAGACGGCCCAGCAGGAGACCACGTAGGGCTCGTCTCCGGAGACGGAGAATCCGTAGCGCCAGGCAGCCTCGTCCTCGGAGATACCGAGGTACTTCGCTACGGCGTTGGAGCAGAGCGGATCAGCCTCGGCCTCCGCATCCTCGAACCAGCCCTTGTCGGCAAGCGTGTAGGTGCCCGCGACCTCCACCCGGTGAGGCTCGTCGCAGGAGGTGAGGGTTGGGCTCTCGATACTCAGCAGGCAGTCCCCGGTGACGGATTCTTTCGGAGGAACGGGCCAACCGGGATCCTCCGCCATGTCGATATCGTCCTCCGCAACCACGGGAACGTCTATGGCTTCTGTGGTCGTCACCAGGATCAGGCCGAGCGCAAGAGTGACAGCCAGGTGCAGCGCGGCACTTGCCAAGGCGATCGACGCCGGCACCTTGCCGTGGTCGACGCCGTGGCGTGAGCGCAGGAGCACAACGATGGCGAGGGTCGTGCCGCCGAATGTGCACGCCAGGCCCAAGAACGTGTCCAGAGGACCGATCAGCAGACCGAGCGGAGGAACCCACACCAAGGTGAGCGCCAGAGCGACCCAGGCCAGGTGCGACGACTGTTCGGCCTGTGGGCTGAGCGCCGCCGGCGGGTGATCCATGGCGCGGAGGCTAGGGCATCGAGCGCCTGGGCGTCCCCGGAATGAGTCGGCGTACCTGATCTGGCTGACCGGTCAGCTGATGGCGGCGGTCGCCTCGATCTCGATGAGTACGTCGGGGCGGAAGAGGCCGGCGACCTGGACCAGCGAGCTGGCCGGCGGGTGCGCGAGGTCGACGAACTCGTCGCGCACCGACCGGATCAGCGGCAGCTCGGTGGTGGAGACGACGAAGTAGGTCAGCTTCACCACGTCCGCCCAACTCGCGCCCGCAGCAGCCAGGGCCACGCCGAGGTTGACGAAGGTCTGCCGGGTCTGCGCTTCCCAGCCGTCGGCCACGGCGCCCTCGTCGGTGACGCCGACCTGGCCCGAGGTCACGACCAGCCGGGCGCCGGGGTCGGTGATCACCGCGTGGCTGTAGCCGGCGGGTGCGGGGAGGTCTTCGGGAGTCAGGAAATCCATCCGCTGAAGGTAGACCCGACTCGGTCCCTTTGGCGACCGGTTACCCGCCGATCAGCCGACCGGGCGGACCCAGCGGCGCCACGCGGCCTGCGACTCGTAGCCCGAGCTCTTCCATAGCGACTGTCCCAGGTCGTTGCCCTCCAGGACCATCGCGTCGATCCGGCCCGCGCCGAGCGCCACGAGGCGGGTCTCGGCGTGGTCCAGGAGGCGGCGGGCCAGCCCCTGGCGGCGTACGTCGGGGTGGACCGCCAGCCGGTAGAGGTGGGCGCGCCAGCCGTCCCAGCCGGAGATCAACGAGCCGACGATGCGGCCCTCCTCGGTGACCGCGACCGTGCAGGCCTCCGGGTCGCGCGCGATCAGCGTCTCGACCTTCGCCGCGGAGTCCGTCGGCCGCGAGTCGTTCTCCGCAGCCACCTCCCACAGCTCCAGAAGCGAGGGGACGTCAGCAACAACCGCGGGGCGCAACTCGATCACGGCGGGAAGTCTCCCACGCGCTCGCTCGCCCACCGGTAGGTTGCCGCCATGTCGGACAACAGTGCACTGGGACGCAGATATCTCGAGCTCCTCGAGGCGCGGGACTGGGACGCCTGGACGGCGCTGCTGGCCGCCGACGTCGTCTACGACATGCCGCAGACGCGCGAGCTGATCAAGGGGCGCGCGTCGTTCCTCGAGTTCAATCAGACCTATCCCGGAGAGTGGCACCTGACACCGAAGGTGGTGATCGCCGACGACGAGCGCGCGGTGGTCTGGTTCGACTGGCGGATGGGCGACGAGTCGGGTCAGTCGCAGACGTTCCTCGAGATCGACGCCGGACGGATCACACGTGTCACCGACTTCTGGCCGGAGGCGTACGACCCGCCCGAGCGGACCGTGTCGGTCGAGCGCTACTGACGCCGGCCGGGGTCCGTCGTCACGGCGAGCCCTCCAGCGACCCGGTCGTCGGCGTCCCGGTGCCGACGTTGCACAGCACCTCGCGGTCGCCTTCGGCCCAGCTCTCCGCGACGGGGAGGAAGAAGTACACCTCGAGGGTGCTCTCCTCGTAGGCCTGGCCGGTGAAGCCCGAGAAGGCCTCGACACATCCGCCCTCCGCGAGGCGTGCGACCTCCGCGTCCCCGGGCCATCGGCCGTCCTCGAGCTCGAAGCCGTGGAAAGCCTCCCAGTCGTGGGACTCGGCGCAGGGAACCAGGTCGACGGTGCCCACCATGACCACCTCGGTCTCGGGCACCTCGGCCTTGCTGTTGAAGCAGTCGCCGACCCGCAGCGCGGTGGTCAGCACCGTACCGCTGGAGGTGGCGGATCCGTCCTCGTCGCGGTCGACGTTGGAGCCGGTCCGCATCGAGGAGAGCCACGCGAACAGCCCGATCGAGATGATCAGCCCACACACGCCGATCGCGATGCCGGTGATCGCCTTTCCGGTGCCGTAGTTCCGCCCGGGCGTGGACTTGACCAGCACCGCGATCGCGAGGCCGATGCCGACGATCATCGCGAGCGGCACGAAGACGATGCAGCACAGGACGAGGGCGACGACGGCCATCGTCTGCGACGGGGGCTGCTCAGGCGGCGGCGGAGGAGGAGGAGGAGGTGGTGGTGGAGTCGGGCTGCCGGGCACCACCTGCTGGTACGGGTCGGAGCCGTACCCCGGAGGCGGCGCGTTGGAGGACATTCTCGATGGTCCCACAGCGGACGATCCCGCGCCGCGGAAAATCCGTCCTAGCAGTCCGCGGCGCCGCGCATGGCGAAGTCGATGCTGACCGCGTGGTGGTCGGAGAGGCCGGTGGGGGTGACGTTGCCGTCGCCGGCGGAGAGCCAGGAGTTGGGGAGCAGGTAGTCGACGCGGCCGCCGCCGTCGTGGCTGGCGCCGAGAGAGGCGCCGGCGTCGGACAGCGTGGCCAGTGCGGTGCCCAGGACGCTGGAGCCGTCACCGGCGTTGAGGTCGCCGCCGAGGAGCTTGGCGCCGTCGTAGGCGTTCACCTTGGCCATGACCGCACCGATCTGGGCCTGCCGCAGCGAGTCGGAGGTGTGGTCGAGGTGGGTGTTGAAGACGACCAGTCGCTGACCCTCGACCATGATGTTGGCCCGGAGCACGCCACGCTGCTCCTTGCCGTCGCGGTTGGGCAGGTGGGTGTTGCCGGACTCGGCGATGGGGAAGCGCGACAGGATCGCGGTGCCGTAGCCGCCGCGATCGGTGATGTAGGCGTTGGCGCCGAAGACCGACTGCATGCCCAGGTGCGAGGCGATGATCGCCGGCTGGTCGACGTTGCCGGAGCGGCGGCGGTTCTGGTCGACCTCCTGGAGGAGTACGACGTCGGCGCCCGAGGCCCGGATCACGCTCGCGATGCCGCCGAGCTCGCCGGGGGAGACCCGGCCGCCCTTGATGTTGAAGGTCATCACGGTCAGGTTGCGCGGGACCGCGCACGGGTCGATCTTCGGCTTCTTCGGGGCCTTGTCGATCGTCGGCGGTGCGTCGAGCGTCTTGAACTTCGGCAGCGGCTTCGACGACGCCGAGGCGGAGGCCGACGGGCTGGCCTCGGGATCGGCGCTCGGCGAGGAGGAGGCGTCCGCGGATGCCTGCCTGGAGTCGCTCAGCCGGGGCGCGAGGACGGTCAGGGCGGCGATGGCGCCGACCGTCAGAACCACCGCGAAGATCGGCAAAAGTTCCTTGAGGCGTACCGAGAACTTCCTGCTTCTGTGGTGGCTCACCGCGCGAGTCTCCCATTTTTGGTGCGCAAACCGTTACAGACCGTTCGCTTTCCATTCGCCGGATGGGTGATCGCGCCCCCGGACCGACATAATCGACCTCGTGCGTCAACAGCCCGAACAGCAGGCCCCGCCGGTCCAGCGCCTCCGCATCCGCTACGCCAAGCGCGGCCGGCTCCGGTTCACCAGCCACCGCGACTTCAGCCGCGCCTTCGAGCGCGCGGTCGCGCGGGCCCGGATCCCGGTGGCGTACTCCTCGGGCTTCAACCCGCACCCGCGGATCTCCTACGCCGGTGCGGCTCCGACGGGAGCGGCGAGCGAGGCCGAGTACGTCGAGCTGGGACTGCGCGAGACGGTCGACCCGGCCGCGACCAAGGCTGCCCTGGACGAGGTCATGCCCGACGGTCTCGACCTGATCGACGTCGTGGACACCGCCACCTCGCCCAAGGGTGCGCTGGCCGACCTGCTCACCGGCAGCGAGTGGATCATCGACCTGCCGACGGCACCGGAGGACGCCGCTGCGGCCGTCGAGGCGTTCCTCGGAGCCGAGGAGGTCATCGTCTCCCGGATGACCAAGAAGGGCCTGCGCGAGTTCGATGCCCGAAGCGCGGTCGTACGCCTCAGGTCGGCGCCTCGCGAGCGTGGCTCCCGGTTGGAGCTCCTGCTCAAGCACGGCACCCCGACCGTACGTCCCGACGACGTCGTCACCGGTCTGGAGCGCGTCGGCGGCCTGAAGGTCGGCCCCGAGCACGGTGGGCTGCCGCTGCTGACCCGGCTCAGCCAGGGAGTCTTCGACGAGGCTTCCGGCACGATCGGCGACCCGCTCCACTAACGTGCCCTGGGTGAGGCTCTGCCGATGAGAATGGTCACCGACCGTGAGCGACGGGCGAGGCTGGCCCGCCGGCACGGACTCGCCCCCGCCCACAGGTACGCCGACGTCGCGGCCGCGACGCAGGCGATGACCGCCTGGCACGCGACCGAGGCCGCGACCGTCCACCTCGCCCTGCACGCGCGGGTCCACGACCTCGGCGTCGAGGACGTCGATCGGGCGCTCTACGAGCAGCGGTCGCTGGTCAAGCAGCTGGCGATGCGGCGTACCCTCTTCGCCTTCCCGCGCGACCTGCTGCCGGCCGCGCTGGGGAGCGCCTCGGCCCGGGTGGCCGCCCAGGAGGAGAAGAACCTCCACAAGTGGCTGACCGCCGGCGGCATTCACGAGGACCAGGACGGCTGGATCGAGAAGGCGTACGCGGCGACGCTGGCCGCGCTGGCCGACGGAGAGCCACGGACCACGACGCAGCTGCGCGAGCTGGTCCCGGAGCTCGACGCCCGCTTCCGGATGGGCTCGCCGGGGAAGAAGTGGGGCGGTGAGTTCGCGATCGGCCGCTGGGTGATCGGCACCCTCGCCGCGCAGGGCCGGCTGATGCGGGCGACCAACCTCGGTCACTGGCGGCTCAACAAGCCTGCCTGGACGCTGACCGAGTCATGGCTCGACGAGGTGCCGGTCCCGCTCGCCTCTGCCGAGGGCTACGCCGAGCTCGTCCGCCGCTGGCTGTGGACCTTCGGTCCGGGCACCGAGGCCGACGTGGTCTGGTGGCTCGGGTCCACGAAGACGGCCGTACGGGCCGCGCTCGCCGCGGTCGGCGCCGCCGAGGTCGGGCTCGAAGGCGGTGGCACGGGATGGGTCCTTCCCGACGACCCGATCGCCACCTCGCCGGAGCCCGAGACCGAGCCGTGGGCCGCGCTGCTGCCCACCCTCGACCCCACCGTCATGGGGTGGAAGGAGCGCGGGTTCTATCTGGACGCCGAGGACGTGGCGTACCTCTTCGACTCCAACGGCAACGCCGGCAACACCGCCTGGTGGGACGGCCGGATCGTCGGCTGCTGGGTTCAGGACGCGGACGCGACGGTGCGGGTGATCCTCCGCCACGACATCGGCGCCGCGGGCCGCGCGGCGCTGGAGGCCGAGGCGGAGCGGTTGACTGCCTGGCTGGACGGCGTCGTGATCACCAACGTGTACGCCTCGCGGCAGATGAAGGACGCGCGGCTCCCGTAGCGGCGAGTACGCAGGCGAGGATCAGACGTCGCGGCGGCGCAGCACCCAGGCGGAGCCGGCGACCAGCCCGACCGCCCAGATCAGGAGTACGCCGCCGAAGAGCCAGTCACCCGCGACGAGCGCGTACCCGGCCGGTGCCGGGGTGTAGTCGATCGCGGTCTCCAGCCACGACCAACCGAACCGCTGGGCGAGCAGCCCGAGCAGCTCCGGCATCAGCAGCAGAAGGAAGAGCACGAAGGAGAGCGCGCCGGCGGTGCGGCGGAACAGGCCGCCGAAACCGAGGCCGACGGTCGCGAGCAGTGCCAGGAACACCCCGAGCCGCAGGACGAGTGCGACGTCGTCGCCGGTGAGGTCGCCAAGCTCGCCGAGCCGGATCGCGGCGGCCAGCAGGCCGAGCCCGGCCACGGCCACCCCGGCCACCAGCACGCTCGCCGCGACGACCAGTGCCTTGGCGCTCAGCACCCGGGTCCGCGACGGCGTACAGGCGAAGGTGACGGTGATCGAGCGCGACGCGAACTCCGCGGTGATCGCGAGGATGCCGAAGGCGGCGGCCAGGAACTGGACGAAGTACTGCGTCGACCCGATCACCGACGCCGTGGAGGCGACCGCCGACGGGTCGCCGTCGTCGGCTTGGAGCAGCGAGGTCAGCAGCATGATCGCGGTGGCGCCGCCGAGGAACCAGAGCGAGGAGCGTACGGTCCGGATCTTGAGCCACTCCGAGCTCACGACCCGGGCGAGGGCGCTCATGCGGCACCTCCGGCGGAGTATTCGACGGCATCCGCGGTCAGCTTCACGTAGGACTCCTCCAGGGTCGGTTCGACGGGTTCGAGCAGGTGCAGGAGCACCCCGGCGCGATGGGCGAGCGTGCCGACCTCCTCGGGGGGCAGCACTGCCACGGTCAGCTCGTTCTCGCCGTTCCAGGTGACCTCGTGACCGGCCAGCAGCTCGGCGAGCGGGCCGAGCTCGGGGCCGCGTACGCGGGTGCCGCTGGGGGAGAGGAACTCGCTCATCGGTGCGTCGGCGACCAGACGCCCGCGGCCCAGGACGACGAGCCGGTCGGCGGTCTGCTCCATCTCGCTCATCAGATGGGAGGAGACGAAGACGGTGCGGCCCTCGGCGGCGAGGCCGCGCAGCAGCGTACGGATCCAGCGCACGCCGTCGGGATCGAGGCCGTTGACCGGCTCGTCGAGCATCAGCACCTTGGGATCGCCGAGGAGCGCGCCGGCGATGCCGAGGCGCTGGCTCATGCCCAGGGAGTACGTCCCGGCACGGCGGCGGCCGGCAGCGGTCATGCCGGTCAGCTCGAGGACCTCGTCGACGCGGCGGTCCGCGATGCCCTGGCTGCGAGCCATCGCGCGCAGGTGGTCCCGTCCTGAACGGCCCGGGTGGACCGCCTTGGCGTCCAGGAGCGCGCCGATGGTGTGCGCGGGACGGTCGAGGTCGGCGTACGCCTTGCCGTCGACGGTCGCGGTGCCCGACGGCGCGGCGTCGAGGCCGAGGATGAGACGCATCGTGGTCGACTTCCCGGCGCCGTTGGGGCCCAGGAAGCCGGTCACGGAGCCGGGCTCGAGATCGAGGGTGAGGTCGTCCACGGCGGTCTTGTCGCCATACCTCTTGGTGAGGTTGCGCAGCTGGATCACGGGCCGAGCCTAGGCGCGCGGCCCGGCGCGCGAATCAGCCCGAGGGATGATCTGGCAGGTCCGTCCAGGGGCGTACGTCGTCCCAGATATCGATCTGTTGACAGGGTGTATGCGATACTCCGAGACGACTGCTCAAACAATCGGGCCCGCCCCGAGGAATGGACAGTCCGACGACGCCTCGCCGGCGTGGGTCCTCCGGGGCCGCACTCCGGCACACAGGAGGTAGGGCGTCACCAGACCGCGACGCAGGCCTAGCAGGTCAGTGAGAGCGACTCGCCCGGGAAGGTCCCGGACGGCCGAGCGACCGCGGCAGGTGACGAACCGCTGCCTGTGACGCACCGCTGCGGAGGATGCCGCCGCCCCTGACAAGCTTTGCGCCGCGACGCGGCTGCTACGTGGAAAAAGTTAGATACTGCGCAGCGCCCGTTTCCCGGCACCTGACTATCCGGCACCTGTGAAGGTCCTGGATGAGGAGAACGGCATGGCCGACGAGACCACTGTCGAGAACACCGAGAACGACGCTGAAACAGCGCAGGCTCCGGTGACCGACACCCCCACGACCGACGCGGAAGCGACCGGCGAGACCACCCCCGCGAAGAAGACCGCGGCGAAGAAGACCACGCGCAAGCGCACCACCAAGAAGGCCGCCGCGGCCCCGGCTGAGGCTGCCGAGGCGCCCGCCGACGGGACCGCCGAGGCCGCTGAGGCCGACGAGGCCCCCGCCAAGAAGACGGCGGCGAAGAAGACGACCCGGAAGCGTACGACCAAGAAGGCTGCCGCTCCGGCTCCGGCCGAGGTCGAGACCACCGAGACCACCGCCGCGCCGGAGGCCGAGACCTCCGAGACCTCCGAGACCCCCGAGACTCCCGCCGAGACGGTCGAGGCTCCGGCCAAGAAGACGGCTGCGAAGAAGACCGCCGCCAAGCGGACCACCGCGAAGAAGACGGCCGCCAAGAAGGCCGCCGCGCCCGTCGTCGAGCCCGTGGAGCCCGTCGAGACCCCCGCCGAGGAGGTCGCCGACGAGACCCTCGAGGAGACCGGGGCCGAGCAGGCCGGTCCGCCGGCCCCCGCGGTGCTGTTCCAGGCGCCGACCAAGACGACCACCCGCCGGCGTACGCGCAAGGTCGCCGAGCCGAAGCCCGTCGAGAAGCCTGTCGAGGCCGCTGTCGAGACGCCCGCCGAGGTGGAGCCGCAGGCCACCGAGCCCGCCGTCGAGCCCGCCGCTGAGCCCGCCGCTGAGGTGGCGAAGGAGGAGGCCCCCACCCGGACCCGCAAGCGCGGTTCGCGCAACGCGGCGCCGGTCGAGGAGAAGGCCGCCGACGAGGAGCCCGAGGCGACCGACACCGAGCCCGAGACCGAGTCCGAGACCGGCAACGAGTCCGACGAGAGCTCGGCCGACGACGGTGAGGGTGGCGGCAACGGCCGTCGTCGTCGCCGCCGTGGCGGCCGCCGCCGTCGCAAGGGTGCCAACGGCGACGCCGACGGCTCCGACGCGTCCGACACCGAGGACAGGTCCGAGGACACCGACGAGAGCGACGACGCCGGCAAGGACGCCGACGCCGAGCAGGGCGAGGGCAGCACCTCCTCGCGCCGTCGCCGTCGTCGCCGCCGGGCCGGCGAGGCCTCGGGCGACGCCGCCGCCGGGGACGACCCGGAGAACACCGTCACCAAGGTTCGCCAGAGCCGCACCGGTGACGACCAGATCACCGCGCTGGCGGGCTCGACCCGCCTGGAGGCCAAGAAGCAGCGCCGCCGCGAGGGCCGCGAGGCCGGTCGCCGTCGCGCCCCGATCGTGAGCGAGGCCGAGTTCCTGGCCCGCCGCGAGTCGGTCGAGCGCGTCATGGTGATCCGCGAGCGTGAGGACCTCACCCAGATCGCGGTGCTCGAGGACAAGGTGCTCGTGGAGCACTACGTCGCCCGCGAGAGCCAGACCAGCCTGATCGGCAACGTCTACCTCGGCCGCGTCCAGAACGTGCTGCCCTCCATGGAGGCCGCGTTCATCGACATCGGCAAGGGCCGCAACGCGGTGCTCTACGCCGGTGAGGTCAACTGGGCCTCGCTCGGCTGGAAGGAGGGCCAGCCCCGCAAGATCGAGTCGGTGCTGACCTCCGGCCAGAAGGTGCTCGTCCAGGTGACGAAGGACCCGATCGGCCACAAGGGCGCCCGCCTGACCTCGCAGATCTCGCTGGCCGGCCGCTTCCTGGTCTACGTGCCCGACGGCACCACCTCCGGCATCTCCCGCAAGCTGCCCGACACCGAGCGCAACCGCCTCAAGACCCTCCTGAAGGAGATCGTCCCCGACACGGCCGGCGTGATCGTACGCACCGCTGCCGAGGGCGCCGCCGAGGACGAGCTCACGCGTGACGTCGAGCGGCTCAAGGCGCGCTGGGAGGACATCGAGAAGAAGGCCAACGGCAACGCCCCGCAGCTGCTCTACGGCGAGCCCGACCTGACCCTCAAGGTCGTGCGCGACCTGTTCACCGAGGACTTCGCCAAGCTGGTCATCTCCGGCGACTCGTCGTGGGAGACCGTCAAGGACTACGTCCAGTCGGTGGCCCCCGACCTCGAGGAGCGGGTGGAGAAGTACGACGGCGAGGCCGACGCCTTCGCCGCGTACCGGATCGACGAGCAGATCGCGAAGGGCCTGGACCGCAAGGTCTGGCTGCCCTCGGGTGGCTCGCTGATCATCGACCGCACCGAGGCGATGACCGTCGTCGACGTCAACACCGGCAAGTTCACCGGCTCCGGGGGCAACCTGGAGGAGACGGTCACCAAGAACAACCTCGAGGCGGCCGAGGAGATCGTGCGCCAGCTCCGGCTGCGCGACATCGGCGGCATCATCGTCGTCGACTTCATCGACATGGTCCTCGAGTCCAACCGTGACCTGGTGCTCCGTCGCCTGGTCGAGTGCCTGGGCCGCGACCGGACCCGTCACCAGGTCGCCGAGGTCACCTCGCTGGGTCTGGTGCAGATGACCCGTAAGCGGATCGGCACCGGTCTGCTCGAGGCCTTCTCCGAGAACTGCGACGCCTGTGGCGGCCGTGGCCTCGTGATCCACGAGCACCCGGTCGAGGCCGGCAAGTCCTCCGGTGTCGCCCCCGACGAGCCGCGTTCGCGCCGTCGTGGCGGTCGCGGTGGCCGCGGCAAGGGCAAGGACGAGATCGGCACCGAGCACCGCGCCGAGCCCGTCGAGGAGTCCGCCAAGACGCCCACGCCCGCCGAGTTCGCCGCCATGGCCGGACAGAGCGACAGCGTGGAGAAGACCGACGAGCCGGCTGCCCATGTCGTCGAGCCCGTCGAGACCCCCGCCGACCCCGCCGAGGCTCCCAAGGTCACGACCCGCACGCGTTCGCGTCGGTCCAAGGCGTCTGCCCCGGTCGCCGAGCCGGTCGAGACCCCCGCCGAGTCCCCGGTCGCCGAGCCCGTCGAGGCCGCGGCCGAGCCGGCGACGGTCGAGGCTCCCAAGGTCACGACCCGCACCCGTTCGCGCCGGTCCAAGGCGTCGACCCCGGTGACCGAGCCGGTCGAGACGCCCGCCGAGGCCCCGGCCGCCGAGACTCCGGCCGAGCCGACGACCCCGGCCGAGCCGGAGGCCCCGAAGGTCACCACGCGTACGCGCACCCGCCGTGCCGCCACCACCGGCCGTCCGGTCCTGGCCGCTGTCGTCGGCAGCTCGACCGCGTCGAAGCCGGCGCCGTCCGAGCCGGTTACGACCGAGCCGGTCGCCGAGGAGGAGCCCGCTCCCGTGGCCCCGGCCGTCGAGCCCGAGGCGACCGAGCCCGAGTCGAAGCCGGAGCCGATCGTGGCCGAGCCGGTTGCGGCCGAGCCGGTCGACTCCAAGCCCAAGGTGGTCACCCGGCAGCGCCGCGGAGCCCGCCGCGAGGTCGTGAGCACCGGCGAGGGCGCGGTGATGACCGCGACCAAGTCCGAGGCGCCGATCGTCAGCAACGGCACCGCCTCGACCCCCGCGCCGAAGGTCGTGACCCGCACCCGCGGCGGCGCGAGCCGCTCGACCACGCCGTCGGAGGACAGCTGACCCAACCACGACGCCCCGGTGCCCGCTCTCGCGGACACCGGGGCGTCGTGCTGTCTTCTCAGTCCTCCCAGATCTCGAGGGTCTTCCGTGCCCCGACCGCGTGCAACGATGCCAGCGCCTCGGCGTACGGCTCGGTGAACTCAGGGGAGTCGACGAGGTCGCCGAAGAGATCGGGGTCGCGGAGGAAGGCGAGCGGGTCCTCGCGCTGCGCGATCGCACGGGCCGTCACATCGGCCCGGCGCCGGTCGACGATGTCGATCGGCGCGCCCTGCTCGTCGACGCCCTCGGCGTACCGGGCCCAGGAGGCGACGACGAGCGCCGATCGACGCACCGAGCCGCCACGAACCAGCTGAGCGGTGATGACCGGCACGAGCCATTTGGGGATCCGGTCGGAGCTCTCCGCGCAGAGCCGCGCCAGGGTGTCGCGGATGTAGGGGTTGGCGAAGCGGGAGATCAGCTCCTGCTGGTAGCCCGGCAGGTCCACCCCCGGTACCTGCGGCAGGGTCGGGGTGCCCTCGTGTGCCATGTAGCCGAGCAGGAAGTCGACGAACAGCGGGTCCGTGCAGACCTCGTGGACGTAGCGGTAGCCGGAGAGGTAGCCGAGGTAGCACAGCGCCTGGTGGCTGGCGTTGAGGAGCCGCAGCTTCATCAGCTCGTACGGCTCCACATCGGGCACCATCTCGACCCCGGCCTGTTCGAACGGCGGCCGTCCCTGCGGGAAGTGGTCCTCGAGCACCCACTGGGAGAACGGCTCGCTGACCACCGGCCAGGCGTCCCCGATCCCGAACCGCCAGCCGACCTCCTCGACGTCGGCGTCGGTCGTGGCCGGGGTGATCCGGTCCACCATCGAGCTCGGGAAGGCCACCTCGGACCCGATCCAGTCGCCGAGCTCCGGGTCGCGCAGGGAAGCGAACGCGGACAGCATCCCGCGGGCGACCTCTCCGTTGCCGGCGATGTTGTCGCACGACATCACCGTGAACGGCGCGATCCCCTTGGCCCGACGGCGCGCCAGTGCCTCCACGACGTAGCCGAACGCCGTCGACGGCACTGCCCCGGGCTCCAGGTCCGCCTGGATGGCGGGGTCGGAGGCGTCGAAGCCGCCGGTCGCCTGGTTGACGTGATAGCCGCCCTCGGTGATGGTCAGTGACACGATCCGGATCCGCGGGTCGGTGAGCAGGTCCAACACGTCCGCGGGGGAGTCGGGGGCGAAGAGGTAGTCGATGATCGAGCCGATCACCCGGCCCCGCACGCCGCCGTCCGGCGCCCGCTCGACGAGCGTGTAGAGATGGTCCTGCGCGGCGAGAGCATTCCGCATGCGTACGTCCTGGGGCATCAGCCCCACCCCGACGATGCCCCAGTCGCGGACGCCCGAGGCGAGCAGGTCGTCGACGTAGCGCGCCTGGTGGGCGCGGTGGAAGCCACCGACCCCGAGATGCACGATCCCGGGGGTGACGGCGGAGCGGTCGTAGGCGGGGACGGCGACGGCCGCAGACAGCTCGCCGAGCCGAGCCGACGTGAGTCGAGCGTGAGTCATTTGACCGCCCCGAGGGAGAGGCCCTGCACCAGCTTGTCCTGAGCTGCGAACCCGGCGATGAGCACGGGCAGCGAGATCAGCGTCGCTCCGGCGGCCAGCTCGGCGAGGTAGGCGTGCTCGGTCTGGATCAGCGTGTTCACGAAGACCGGGCCTGTCTGCGCGGCGACCGACGTCAGCACCTTGGCGTAGAGCTGCTCGTTCCAGGCGAAGATGAAGCAGATCAGCGACGTGGCCGCGACCCCCGGCATCGAGATCGGCGCCACGATCCGGGTCAGGATCCGGAACGTCGAAGCGCCGTCGATCGAGGCGGCCTCGATGATCGCGGGCGGCACCTCGGCCAGGAACGAGCGCATCATCCAGACCGCGATCGGCAGGTTCATCGCGGTGTAGAGCAGGATCAGAATGATCACGTTGTCGGGCATCTTGATGACCTGGGTCGTGAACAGGTAGATCGGCAGGATCCCCGCGACCATCGGCAGCATCTTCGTCGACAGGAAGAAGAACATCGCGTCCGACCACTTCTTCACCGGCTTGATCGCCAGGGCGTACGCCGCCGGGATGGCCAGGGCGAGCACCAGCAGCGTCGAGATCACGCTGGTGATGACGGAGTTGATCAGCGCCGGAGTGATCGGGTTCGCCGAGGTGAACAGGCCGGTGTAGTTGTCCAGGGTCAGCGGGGCACCCCAGCTCGGCGGGTACGTCTGGGCGTCCTGCGGTGCGTGCAGCGAGGTCAGGACCATGTAGAGGATCGGGATCACGAAGATGATGCCGACCAGCCACGCTGCGATCGGGATGACGATCTTCGCCACCCGTTGCCGGTTCCATGCGTTCATCGGCTTGCCTCCTCGTCGGTCAGCAGGGACGACACGACGCGGAGCGCGAAGGTCGCGATGATCAGTGAGCCGATGACCACGACGACGCCCAGCGCGGAGGCGACCCCGTAGTCCTTGGCCGAGTAGAACGTCTCGTAGACGGCGTACGGGATGTTGGTGGAGTTCAGCCCACCGGTCATACCCAGGACCGAGTCGAAGTTCTGGACGATGAAGATCGTGCCGAGCACGATCGAGAGCTCGAGATAGCGGCGTACGTGGGGGAGCGTCATGTGCACGAACGTCTGCCATCCGTTGCAGCCGTCGATGCTCGCCGCCTCCAGGACCTCAGGATCCTGCGACTGCAGGCCGGCGAGCAGGATCAGCATCATGAACGGCGTCCACTGCCAGATCAGCTCGATCTCGATGGCGAGCTTCGGATGGTCGGTGAGGAACGCGATGTCCTGGGCACCGGGCACCCCGAGCTGACCGAGCACACCGTCGACCAGGCCGAACCCGGTCATCAGGATGCCGTTGCCCCAGAAGACCGCGGCCGCGATCGGCACGATCAGGAACGGCGCGATCATCATCGTGCGGACCAGACCGCGGCCGATGAAGGCGTGGTTGAGCAGCAGCGCGATCCCGAGGGCGAGCACGGCGCTGACCCCGACGACGACCACGGTCATCTCGATCGTGTTCAGGACGGCCGTACGGTAGGCCGGCGTCGTGAACACGGTCTTGAAGTTGTCGAAACCGGCGAAGCTGCGCTCCGGGGCGTCGGGCTGGGCGCTCCAGTTCATGAACGACATCACCAGCGTCGCCACGAACGGCAGCTGCGTCACCACGATCAGGAAGACCAGCGCGGGCAGCAGCGGCGCGCGCAGCTTCCACGACTCCCGCCCCCATTTCCGGTACGCCGCGGGCGGCCGGGTCGCCGTCGGCTCGGTCGTTTCGGGGAGTGGTGCGGTCACGGTGGCCATCACTGCTTCTCCTTCTGGACGTCGCCGTACGCCTGGGCGAGCGACTGACAGCGGTCGAGTGCCGCGTCGGTGGTCTTCGAGCCCGAGATGGCGCTGCTGAGCTGCTTGGCGCACTCGGTGCCGAAGTCGGTGAAGCTCGGAACCCCGACGAACTGGATGCCGTTGTAGGGCCGCTTCTGGACGCCGGGGTTGTCGGCCTGGGCGTTCTTGATCGCGTTCATGGTTGGGGTCGCGAAGGAGCCGGCCACCTCGAGGTACTCGGGGTCCTCATAGGTCGAGGCCCGCTTGCCCGCGGGAACGTTGGTCGGACCGCCGGTGTCGTTCACGGTGTCGGCCATCACCAGCTGCTCGTACTCCTTGCTGGAGGCCCAGGCGACGAACTCCTTGGCGTCCTCCTGGTGCCGCGACGCCTTCTGGATCGCCCATGCCCAGGTGTAGAGCCAGCCGGCGTTCTCGGTCTGGTCGTGCGGGGCGGCGACGTAGCCGACCTTGCCTTTGACCGGCGACTCCTCGGCCTCCAGCGACCCGGCACCGGAGGTGGCGTCGTACCACATCGCGACCTTGCCCTGCTGCATGGCGTTGAGGCACTGCGGGAAGCTGAAGGTCGCGGCACCGGCCTCGCCGTGCTCGCGGACCAGGTCGACGTAGAAGTTGGCCGCCTTCTTGAAGCCGCCCTTGTTGACCTGGGCGTTCCAGTCCTCGTCGAACCAGGTGCCGCCCATGGTGTTGACCACCGTCGTGATCGAGGCGAGGTTGTCGCCCCAGCCGGCCAGGCCACGCAGGCAGATGCCGCGCATGTCGGCCTCGGCCTCGTCGATCTGGGCGGCGAAGCCGGCGACCTGCTCCCAGGTCGGGTTCGGCGGCATCTCGATGCCGTGCTTCTCGAACAGGTCCTTGCGGTACATCAGGAACGAGGACTCGCCGTAGAACGGCTGGCCGTATACCT
The DNA here is from genome assembly GCF_040302125.1 of Nocardioides sp. NPDC127514. Lineage (NCBI taxonomy): Bacteria > Bacillati > Actinomycetota > Actinomycetes > Propionibacteriales > Nocardioidaceae > Nocardioides > Nocardioides sp. NPDC127514. Next base: position 145,196 of record NZ_JBEORF010000003.1, read on the forward strand.
TGCCGTTGGCCGAGAGTGCCTCGGTCATCGGCGGCAGGATGTCGTCCTGGTCGAACTCGGGGTCGTTCGCGATGCTCTCCATGTCCGAGATCCAGCCGGCCTCGGCGTAGTAGGGGATCTCGAAGTTGGACAGCGTCGCCACGTCATAGATCCCGGACTGATTGGCGAACTCTGTGCTCGCGGTGTCGCGCATGTCCTGCTCGACCTTGACCACGAAGTTCACCTCGATCCCGGTCTCCTTCGTGAAGTGCTCCGCGGTGAGCTCCTGGAGCTCGAGCATCTGGGGGTTGTTGACCATCAGCACCGTGATGCTGTGCTCGCCCGCGCTCGTCCCGCCGGCGCCCAGGCCGCCGGTGCCGCATGCCGTCAACAAAACCGTGCACAGTGATAGCGCTGTCAGCGCTGCGGAGGTCCGTCTCCGTACCCGCATCGATCTGCCTCCTCGCAGTGTGACTGTCGTCACGGACCACGATGGCGTAATTCTCGCCGGACCCCCTAGCCCGGTCGCTGCGCCCGAAGCGCCCGGTTGCCGCCCGATCTCAGGCCCGGATGACCCGGGGTCCGAGTGCCGAGAAACGGCGGGCCTCGGACGCCGGCAGCTCGGTGCCGGTGATGAGCAGCTCGAAGTCGCGTACGCCGGCGAAACGGCACAGGCTGGAGGCCCCGAACTTGGTGTGGGCGCCGAAGAAGATCCGCCGCCTGGAGCGTTCGATGGCGGTGCGCTTGACCGCGGCGACGGAGGGGTCCTGGGTGGTCAGACCCTGTTCGCGGGAGATCCCGTTGGCGCCGATGTAGGCCAGGTCGATCACCAGATCGGCGAGCATCCGGGTCGCCCACTGGTCCACGACGCCTCGGGTGATGGTGCGGACCCGGCCGCCCAGGATGATCACGGTGAGGTCCGGATCGGCGGAGAGACGGGTGGCCACCGGGAGCGAGGGGGTGATGATCGTCGCGGGTCCCTGGCCGAGAAGCTCCTCGGCGAGGAACTGCGGCATCGTGCCCTCGTCGATGTAGATCGTCTCTGCGCCGTGCCGGTGCTGGAGGGCGGCCCGGGCGATCCGGTGCTTCTCGTCGACGTCGCGGCCCGCACGGAACTCGAGCGAGGTCTCGAAGCTGCCGCTCTCCAGGGCGACCGCGCCACCGTAGACTCGCTCCACGACACCGCGGTCGGCGAGCACCTTGAGGTCGCGCCGGATCGTCTCGACGCTCACCCCGAGATCGGGCGCGAGATCGGTCACCGACACCCGGCCGGTCGTACGTGCGCGCGCCAGGATCTCCTCCTGCCGGGCCTGGTTCGCGAGCGACGGTTCGGTCGACGTCATGGGCGCCATCATGCCCGGAATCGTGCCCGGTTCGTAGGGGTTGGGGCCGAACCGGGCGCCCGGTTGGTGCGATCGGGGCTCTCTGAGGCACCATGTCGCAGGCACCCATGACGACGGTGTGGGGTGGACGGTGCCGCGGCGTTTTGCGGCTACCTCGTCGCGTACGTAAGATTGAATCTCGGCGTGCGCAGTGCGCCGTTCCTGCAGGCATCTGCTGGCACCTATCGCTTCGGGGTCCGGTCTGCCTTGCCGCGGGTCGACACAAGACTTTGAGTTCGGAGCAATGAAGGAGACCGCGGTGTACGCGATCGTGAAGGCTGGCAGCAAGCAGCAGAAGGTCGTTGTCGGCGACGTCATCGAGATCGACCGCCTCGACGGTGAGAACGGCTCGGCCGTCTCGCTGCCCGTGGTCCTCCTGGTCGACGGCGAGAACGTGACCTCGACCGGCCTCGACAAGGCTTCGGTTGCTGCTGAGATCGTCGGTGCCTCCAAGGGCCCGAAGATCATCATCCAGAAGTACAAGAACAAGACCGGCTACAAGAAGCGCCAGGGTCACCGTCAGAAGTACACCCAGGTCAAGGTCACCGCGATCAACGCCTGATTCCGGCGTTCTAGAGACACTTAAAGGACTGAGAAGATGGCACACAAGAAGGGTGCGGCAAGCACCAAGAACGGTCGCGACTCCAACGCACAGCGCCTCGGCGTGAAGCGCTTCGGCGGCCAGGTCGTCAGCGCCGGCGAGATCATCGTCCGCCAGCGTGGCACCCACTTCCACCCCGGCACCAACGTCGGCCGTGGCGGCGACGACACCCTGTTCGCCCTGCAGCCGGGCGCGGTCGAGTTCGGCAAGCGCCGCGGCCGCCGCGTGATCAACATCGTTCCGGCTGACGCCTGAGTCGATAGCACTTCTTCGAAAGGGCGCTCCCCGCTGGGGGAGCGCCCTTTCGGGTTTTTGGACGTCTCAGAGCTCCGTCGCGCGCTGTGCGATCGCCTCGAAGGTGTCCCACGGGACCTCCCAGCGGGTCCCGGCACGCGGCCAGTGGAGGGCGATGTCGGTGATCCCGATCTCGGCGTAGGAGCCGGCGAGGTCCTCGAACGCGTCGGCCGACTCGGTCCAGGGCTCGTCGGTGAAGCCGGACATGAAGAGCTTCGGCATCGCGTCGTAGTCTCGGCCCGCCTTCTCACAGGCCGTACGGAGCATGTCGAGCCGCTGGGTGACGTACGCCTTCGGGTCGTCGCTCTGCGGATTGGCGATCCACCCGTCGCCGACCTCGGCCGCGAGCCGGAGCCCGCGTGGGCCGTTGCCGGCCAGCCACAGCGGGGTGCGGGGCTGCTGCACCTGACCGGGGGAGACGGTCACCTCGTGGGTCTGCCAGTGCTCGCCGTCGATCGTCACCGGTGATTCGCGCAGGAGCTGGTCGACGGTGCGGGTCCACTCCGCGAACCGGTCGGCGCGCTCGCGAGGCGTGAACTCCCGTCCGAGCACGTCTCCGTCGGAGGTGTGGTCGTCACCGCCAGCACCGATGCCGATCGTCACGCGCCCACCGGAGATCCGGTCGAGGCTGCGGATCGCGGCGGCGGTCGGGATCGGCGTACGGAAGTTCGGGGTGGTCACCAGTGTGCCCAGCCGGATCGTGGAGGTGAGCGCGGCCGCGGCCGCCATCGACGTGAACGCCTCCTCCCACGGGCTGTGCCCGCGCCAGGCCAGGTGGTCATAGACCCACGCCGTCTCGAACCCGAGCTGCTCGGCCTGGACCCAACGCTCGCCCATCGCCGGCCAGTCCTCGATCGGCCACATCACAGTTCCTACTCGCATGGGCTCAAACTTAGTGACTCGGCAGGCCTGCGGGCTGGACGATCGCGGATAGCGACTGTGGGGCGTGCCGTCGGTAGGCTGGAGCCATGGCTGTACCCACCTTCGTCGACCGCGTCACCCTCCACGTCGAGGCCGGTCGCGGCGGACACGGGGTGGCGTCGGTTCACCGCGAGAAGTTCAAGCCGCTCGGCGGTCCCGACGGCGGCAACGGCGGCCCGGGCGGATCGATCATCCTCCGCGTCGACCCCGACGTGACCACCCTGATCGACTACCACCACAGTCCCAAGCGCAAGGCCCCCAATGGCGGCCAGGGCGCGGGTGACCACAAGAACGGCGCCCACGGCGAGGACATGGTGCTTCCGGTCCCCGACGGCACCGTGGTGACCGACATGAACGGCAACGTCCTGGCCGACCTGGTGGGTCCGGGCTCCGAGCTGGTCATCGCCGAGGGCGGCCGTGGCGGGCTCGGCAACGCGGCACTGGCCTCCTCCAAGCGCAAGGCTCCCGGCTTCGCGCTCCTCGGCGAGCCGGGCGAGGCGCGAGAGATCGGGCTGGAGCTCAAGGTCGTCGCCGACATCGGCCTCGTCGGGTTCCCGAGCGCCGGCAAGTCGTCGCTGATCGCGGCGATCTCGCGCGCCCGGCCGAAGATCGCCGACTACCCGTTCACGACCCTGGTGCCCAACCTCGGTGTCGTGAAGGGCGGCGAGATCACCTTCACCGTCGCCGACGTACCGGGCCTGATCGAGGGTGCCGCCGACGGTCGCGGCCTCGGCCACGAGTTCCTGCGCCACATCGAGCGCTGTGCCGCGCTCGTCCACGTCATCGACACCGCGAGCATCGAGCCGGGCCGTAACCCGATCGACGATCTCGACGTCATCGAGAACGAGCTCTCCCGCCACGGCGGCCTCGAGGACCGGCCCCGGCTGGTCGCGTTGAACAAGGTCGACGTCCCCGACGGCCGTGAGATCGCCGAGATGACCATCGGCGAGTTCGAGAAGCGCGGGATGAAGGTCTTCGAGATCTCCGCGGCCTCCGGTGAGGGCACCCAGCAGCTGATCTACGCGATGGCCGAGCTGGTGGCCGCCTCCCGCAAGGACGTCCCGGTGGTTCCGCCGACGCGGATCGTGCTGCGGCCCGAGGGCGCCGAGGGCAAGAACGGCTTCACGGTCAAGGTGTCGAAGAACGGCGAATACCTCGTCCGTGGCCCGCAGCCCGAGCGCTGGGTGCGCCAGACCGACTTCGAGAACGAGGAGGCCGTGGGCTACCTCGCCGACCGCCTCAACCGGCTCGGCGTCGAGATGCGCCTGGTCGAGCTCGGGGCCCAGGAGGGCGACACCGTCATCATCGGCGACCCGGCCAACGCGGTCGTCTTCGACTTCCGCCCCTCGATCGAGACCGGTGCCGAGATGCTCGGCCGCCGCGGCGAGGACCAGCGCTTCTACGAGGAGCGCCCCGCTGCCGCCCGCCGGCGCGAGATCGACGCCGGGATGGAGACCAAGGAAGAGTACGAAGCGCGCGCCGACGTCGCCCGCCGGCTGCGCGACGGCGCCGGCCCGGTGGCGTACGAGATCGGTGGCGAGGACGACCCGGACCGCGACTGGGCCGAGAACGACCCGTCGGCGGATTCGGAGCGGTAGCGCGCGCTCGACCAGCGGAAACGTGCGCTTCCACCGGCGCGAGCGCCGGTAGGATCCGGCGCAGCGAAGTGTGAAGGCTGACGTACGAGGGGGATCGGTGCAGCGCGAGGTCGTGACCGGGGCACGCCGGGTGGTGGTCAAGGTCGGCTCGTCGTCGCTGACCACGGCTGCGGGAGGCATCGACCCGGCCCGCGTCAGCGCGCTGGTCGACGTACTCGCCAAGACCCGTGCCACCGGGGCGGAGGTCGTGCTGGTCTCCTCGGGTGCGATCGCGGCCGGGCTGTCGCCGTTGGGGCTGGCCAAGCGTCCGCGGGCGCTGGCCAAGCAGCAGGCGGCGGCGAGCGTGGGGCAGGGGCTGCTCGTTCACCGCTACACCGACGAGCTCGCCCGGCACGGCATCATCGCAGGTCAGGTGCTGCTCACTGTCGATGACCTGAACCGGCGGGCCCACTATCGCAATGCCGACGCGACGCTGTCGAAGCTGCTCGACCTGGGTGTGCTCCCGATCGTCAACGAGAACGACACCGTGGCCACCTCCGAGATCCGGTTCGGCGACAACGACCGGCTCGCGGCGCTGGTGGCCCACCTGGTGAAGGCTGACCTGCTGGTGTTGCTCAGCGACGTCGACGCGCTCTACGACGCGCCGCCGTCCCAGCCCGGCTCGCAGCGGATCGACGAGGTCGCCTCGCTGGCCGATCTCGATGGCGTGACCATCGGCAAGGCCGGCGCCGCCGGAGTCGGCACCGGGGGGATGGTGACCAAGCTGGAGGCCGCCCGGATCGCTGTCGACGACGGTGTCCCGGTCGTGCTGACCTCGGCCGCTCAGGCAGAGGCCGCGCTCGCGGGCGAGCCGGTCGGCACCCTGTTCCATGCCGTCGGGAAGCGGCGCCCGGCGCGGCTGCTGTGGCTTCAGCACGCCACCGAGCCGGTCGGCTCGATCACCGTCGACGCCGGGGCGGTCGCCGCGATCAGTCGCCGCGGAGCCTCGTTGCTCGCCGCCGGGGTCACCGGCTCCTCCGGCGCGTTCCACGCCGGTGACCCGGTCGACGTCGTCGACCCGTCGGGCGTGGCCGTCGCGCGCGGCCTGGTGAACTACGACGCCGACGAGATCCCGCGGCTGGCCGGGCGTTCCTCCGGCTATCTCGAGGCCAACCTCGGGGCTGCGTACGCTCGGGAGGTCATCCACCGCGACGACCTGGTCGTCCTATGAGCCGGGCCCGGTGGGTGCCGTTGGCGCTGGCGTGGGGCGTGCTCGTCCTCTGTGGCCTGCCGGTGCTGGCGATCACGTTCTCCCGGGCACTGGCGAGCACGGATCTGCGGGCGGTGCGTCTGGCCGCGTTCGCGCCCTTCGGCGTCGGGATGTACGCGCTGTGCCTGGTCGCGGTCCTGGTTCTGGTCTGGCTGGCCAGCGGCCCCGGCCGGATCCGGCTGGCGGTCGTCGCCGGGGTCGTCGCGCTGCTGTTGGCGGTGCACGTGGCCTGGCAGGCGCCGCTCTATGCGGGGTCCCGCGCGACCAGCGCCGGTGAGCCGCTGACCGTGATGACCACCAACCTTCTCGAAGGCAAGGGCGACACCGACGTCGTGGTCGAGACGGTGCGTGCGCACAAGGTCAACGTGCTCGCCATCCAGGAGATCACCCCGGAGGCGTTCGCGAAGCTGTCGAGGACGCTGCGCGTCCAGCTGCCCTACTGGATCGGCGAGGCCGCCCCCGGCACCGCGGGCACGATGATCTTCGCCGACCAGCCGATCACCAAGTCGCGCCGGATCGCGACGGAGATGGGGTCGTGGGTCGCCGACGTGGGGGAGCGGCGGGTCGTCGTCGCGCATCCGGCGCCGCCCACGCTCGCATCCTGGCCGGCCGAGCAGGAGCTGATGATCGAGGAGACGGCCGCGGAGAAGCCCGACCTCGTCCTGGGCGACCTGAACGCCTCGCTCGACCACCACACGGTCCGCCGGCTGCTCGACGACGCAGACCTGCAGGACGCGGCCCGGGCCAGCAACGCCGGATGGCAGCCCACCTGGCCGACCGAGGGGTTCGCCGGCGTACCTCTTCCGCCGTCGACCGCGATCGACCACGTGCTGATCGGGGATGACCTGGTCGCGCTGGCGACGGAGACGGTCGAGGTGCCAGGCTCCGACCACCTGGCGCTGGTCGCCTACCTCGGAACTCCCGAGGAGTGAGGCTCCGCCGGGCTAGCTGCTCTTGAGCACCCCGAACCACTGCTCGGCACCGAAGCCCAGGAACCGCTCCACCTCGACGAACCCCAGCCTGCGGGCCAGGCGCAGGGAGCGCTCGTTGGCGACCTGGGTGGTGAGGACGACCGGCTCGCCCGGGAGCGTCTTCTCGATCCAGCCGAGCGCGGCTCTGGTCGCCTCTGTCGCGATCCCCGCGCCCCACGATGTCCTAAGAAACTCATAGCCGAGCTCGACCTCGTCGCCCTCCTCGCGTACGTGGTGCGCCCACGCCCGATCGCGGCGCTGGATCGTGATCCTGCCGATGAACTCGCCCTCGTGCTCGACGGCGAAGATTCCGGGCCTGGTGTTCGGATCCTCCGGGATCAGCTCTTCCAGCTCTTCTCGGGTGTGCTGCGGGCCGCCGAGGTACGCCTGCACGGTCTCGTCCGAGAGGAGCTCTACCAGTCCTGGTCTGTCCTCGGGTTTGGTGTGTCGGAGGATCAGGCGCTCGGTGTGGATCGGGGCTGGGGGCCAGGGGACGTCGCCCAGGGGTTTCATGTTCTTGGACGGTAGCTGGGTTTGGGGCTGGTCAGGTTCTTTTTGGGTGTACGTGGGTGGTTCTGGTTTGTCCTAGTGCTGTGATTTGGGGCTGGGGTGGGCCGCCGACCCGTTCTTGGAGGGTCTTCTCGATCTGGACAGGCGTCAAGGACGCCCTTCGGGCGCCGGCTTCGCCGGCCGCCTTCGGCGGTCCTGGACTCCGGACCAGATCGAGAAAAGATTTGGCTGGCTATCGGGGCGGCGGCCCGGGTGTGGCGCAGCGGAATCTTGCATCGGACGGGTGAGGTTGATGGGGTGGAGGGTGGCCCTTCGGGCCACTTATCATCCACAGATCCGAGGTCGTTCGCTCACCGCGAAAACGGCGGTTGATCAGGGAAAATAGATGGTCAAGCAGGTGTTGGAAGCGTAGAATCAGACCCATCACAACACCCGTTTGAAGGGATGGAACGATGAGTCTCGGCCGCTCGATCGACCCCTGGGGCACCAACCCTGGGGATGCGATCGACGCTGCCCTGGCCGCCATCGAGACCGCCCTCCAAGAGTTGCTGGCCACCGACCCGGCCTACTGGCGGACCAGGCAGAAGAAGGACCTGCTGGAGCGGCTGGAGAAGCTCCAGGCCCAGCAAGCCGCGTTGAAGCTGCGGGTGCTGGCGTCTGCTGGCGATATCGCCGAGGAGACCGGTGCCAAAGACGCCTCCGGATGGATGCGGACCGAACTCCTCGTCGACAAGGGCGTGGCTCGCTCCCAGGTGAAACTCGCGGCCGCGGTGAGCAAGTACGCCCTCGTCGCCACCGGCCTCGCCGAAGGTGTCGTATCTCAGGACAAAGCCCGAGTGATCACCCAAGCCCTCCACGCCATCGAGACCGATCCCGCCGCCAGCGTCGAGGACCTGATCCTGGCCGAGAAACTGCTGGTCGATCACGCGACCCGGCTGACCGCGAACGAGTTGAAGATCGTCGGACGCCGGATCCTGGCCGAGATCGACCCGGAACGATTCGAGGCCGCCGAAGCCAAGGCGCTGCAGCGGGAAGAAGAGCACGCCCAACGCCGTACCTTCTTCTCCTCCCGCGACAACGGCGACGGCACCATCGACCTCCACGCCCGGGTCTCGCGTGCGATCGGGGTACGGCTCCGCACGGTGTTGGACTCGCTGGCTCAGCCCAGGAAGCTCTCCGCCGAGGACAAGGGCCGCAAAGCGCCCTACGACCGGCTGCTCGGCCAGGCGTTCGCTCGGGTGGTCGAGACCTACGACGTCGACCAGCTCCCCAGGCACGGTGGCCACGGCACCACGGTGTTCATCACCATGAGCCTCGAGGACCTCCGCAAGGACCTCGGCACCGCAGCCCTGGGCTTCGACGGGGACCAGATCACCGCCGCCGAGGCTCGTCGGATGGCCTGCAACGCCGACATTGTTCCGGTGGTGTTGGGCACCGACTCCGAGATCCTCGACTTCGGCCGGACCGCGAGGTTGGCGCATCCGGTCCAACACAAGGCCCTCCGGTTACGCGACAAGTGTTGTCAGGCCGAGGACTGCGACGCACCCGCCGCGTGGACCGAAGCGCATCACTTGAAACCGTGGTCCGAGGGCGGCCTCACGAATCTGGCGAACATGGTCTTGTTGTGTGGGAGCGATCATCGCCGGATCCACGATCCCGACTACACCTATGAGCGGCTTCCGGATGGGCGGATCCGGTTCACTCGGCGCACCCGAACCAGCTGATCCCCGGGCCGGCCAGCGCCGCCGTGCCCGTACTCATCCGATCCCACGATGGGCCGCTCGCTGAACTGTGTCCTCATACCGTCCTGTCGTGCCACTCTTGCCGGGTGGCCAACCTGCCGATGCTCCGCGCCGGGCAGGGCTGATCCGGACGGCGCTGCAGTCGGCGGCGCTCCCAGTGCACGGCGCATCAATCGCCACCTGATGACCCTGCCCATGCCCATCCGTCAGGCGACCGCCTGAAACGGCATGGCCGGTAGCCACCTGAGGCAGCAGCGTCCACTCTGCCGTGGCCGTCGCCCCCGTACTCCGGGACACCTTGTGAAGCGTTCACAAGGTGTCATCGTCTTGTAAAAGCCCGAGGAGGCCTCCAGCCTCGAGGACTCACCAACGCCGGTCCCCAAGCACGTACGCAACCCAGGGAATCCGCGCCATACCCCGCCGCCGACCCGATAGCCAGCCAAAATTCTCGGCGAATCCCGGTGTCAAGGACCGCGAAGCGACCGGCGAAGCCGGCGGCCGCAGGCCGTCCTTGACTCCGGGAGCCGTCGAGAACACCATCCGTAACGGGTCGGCGGCCATCAGCCATTCGAGATCGAGCACCACGCGACACCTCATAACGGCCAGACCCCACCTGCTTGACTTCAACCCATGACCGAAGCCGAAGAATTGCCGAGGATCAGCATGCTCTGGGAGTCGGCCGACCCAGGTGCCGCGCTCATCGAGCGGTTCGGTTTCGCCTCCGCGGCCGAGGCGACGGACTGGGTGACCGGCGTACTGGCTGAGCACTGGGGGCTGAGGGTGACCGGGTGTGAGCGGCTGGTGATCAGCGATGCCAACTGTCTGGCGTGGATCTCCGTCGACGACTCTCGGATGATCGCCAAGTGGTCGATGCGCCCACGCGTGTTCGCGCGCTTGGCGGCGATCGCGCGGCTCACGGTGTGGCTGGGCGAGCGTGGGATACCTGTGTCGATGCCGCAGGTGGCTCGGGACGGCAGGGTCCAGGTGGAGGTCGACGGGTTCTCGCTCGGGCTTCAGCGGGTGATCGATGGGGAGCTGTTGGACGCCACCGATCCCGTTCAGGTCCGGGCTGCGGGCGAGATGCTCGCGAGGATGCATGCCGCGATGGCCGACTACCCGGAGCGGATCCCCACCGACGAACCGGCGGCACTCGGCACCCAGCTGGTCGGCAACGACTTCAGGTCGGCGAACATCATCTGGTCAGGCGGCAAGATCACGGCGGTCCTCGACCTGGAGGAGACGACGTACCGCCGCCGGGTGGACGACCTCGCTCAGGCCGCCGTCCTGCTCGGGACGCGCTATCACCACTGGCGCCCGACACCGGCCGACGTGCGCGGAGCGTTCGTCGCGGCGTACGAGTCGGTTCTTCCGTTGGCGGAAGACGACGCCGGCTCGCTCGAGGACGGCATCGAAGCACACGTGCGGAGCATCCGGTGACCGGGCTGATCGGTCAGTCGCCGACGGCGTCGATGCCTCGCTGGACGATGAGGGGGTCGGGGGTGCCGACGACCTCGGGGTCCTTCTCGTCGTAGTCGTGGTGGGCGAGGAAGTAGCGCATCGCATTGAGGCGGGCGCGCTTCTTGTCGTTGGAGCGGATCGTGGTCCAGGGCGCCCAGTCGGTGTCGGTGCGGCGGAACATCTCCTCTTTGGCAGCCGTGTAGGAGTCCCACTTGTCCAGCGACTGCACGTCGATCGGGGAGAGCTTCCACTGCCGCACCGGGTCGATCTGGCGGATGATGAAGCGGGTCCGCTGCTCCGACCGTCCCACTGAGAACCAGAATTTCGTGAGCGTGATGCCGGAGTCGACGAGCATCTGCTCGAAGAGCGGCACCTGGTGCATGAACTGCTCGTACTGGTCGTCGGAGGCGAAGCCCATGACCCGCTCGACGCCGGCGCGGTTGTACCAGGAGCGGTCGAAGAGGACCATCTCGCCGGCGGTGGGCAGGTGCTGGACGTACCGCTGGAAGAACCACTGCTGCGACTCCCGGTCCGACGGCTTGGACAGCGCGACGGTGCGGGCGTAGCGGGGATTGAGGTGCTCCATGAAGCGCTTGATCGTGCCACCCTTGCCGGCCGCGTCCCGGCCCTCGAAGATCAGCACGTGCTTGCCGCCGACGCGGTCGTTCCAGCGCTGGAACTTCAGCAGCTCGACCTGGAGGAGGTACTTCTGCTCGTCGTAGACCTCGCGGGCGATCCGCTCGGTGTAGGGATAGTTCTCGCGCCAGGTGTCGACGGCCTTGCCGGCCGGGTCCAGGAGTACGGGGTCGTCATCGTGATCCTCGCCGATCGTGTGACCCTCGGTGATCAGGTTGTCGATGTATTCGCGGAATCCCTGGGACATGGCACGAACCTAGAGATCCGAGGTGAACGTCAGGTAGCGCGGCAGCTCGCCCGGACCGTCGACGGCGGTTCGTGGAGCACACCCGCTGCGCCGTACCCTTGGTAGACGATGAACCCCCGGACCGTCTATCTGGACCACGCCGCCACCACGCCCATGGCCTCGGCGGCGATCGAGGCGATGACCGCGGAGCTGGCGCTGGTCGGCAACGCGAGCTCGCTGCACGCATCGGGCCGCCGTGCCCGCCGGGTGCTGGAGGAGTCCCGAGAACGGATCGCGGCGGCGCTCGGGTCCCGGCCGGGTGAGGTCGTCTTCACCTCCGGTGGCACCGAGGCGGACAACCTCGCGCTCAAGGGGGCCTACTGGGCCCGCCGCGGCCAGGACCCGGCCCGCACCCGCATCCTGGCCTCCACCGTGGAGCACCACGCCGTTCTCGACCCGCTGCACTGGCTGGAGTCGACCGAGGGAGCTCAGGTCGAGCTCATCCCGTGCGACGCGACCGGCCGCATCGACCTCGCCGCGATGCAGGAGGCCATCGAGCGCGATCCCGCGTCGGTGGCGCTCATCTCGGTGATGTGGGCCAACAACGAGGTCGGCACGCTGCAGCCCGTGGCCGAGATCGCCGCGATCGCCGCCGAGTACGGCATCCCGGTCCACTCCGACGCCGTCCAGGCGGTCGGCGCGGTGCCGGTCGACTTCGCGACCAGCGGCGTCGACGCGCTCTCCCTGACCGGCCACAAGCTCGGTGGCCCGGTGGGCGCCGGGGCGCTCGTCGTGCGCCGTGAGCTCGAGCTGACCGCGCTGGTCCACGGGGGCGGCCAGGAGCGAGACGTACGCAGCGGCACCCACGCCACCGCGGCCATCGTCGGCTTCGCGGCCGCCGTCGAGCTCGCGGTCAAGGAGCAGGAGGCGTACGCGACCAGGGTCGGCGCCCTGCGTGACCAGCTGGTCGAGCAGGTGCTGGCGGTCGTTCCGGACTCCCACCTCAACGGCCCGGCCCTCGCGCCGCTGGGCCGCCACAGGCTGCCCAACAATGCCCAGATCGCGTTCCCCGGGTGCGAGGGCGACTCGCTGTTGATGCTGCTCGACGCCGCCGGGGTCGAGTGCTCGACCGGTGCGGCCTGCTCGGCCGGCGTACCTCAGGCCTCGCACGTGCTCCTGGCCATGGGCCAGTCGGACGAGCAGGCGCGCTCCTCGCTGCGCTTCTCGCTCGGCCACACCACGACGGCCGAGGACGTGGACCGGCTGGTCGCGGCCATCGGGCCTGCGGTCGAGCGCGGCCGGGCTGCGGGGTTGCAGCGATGAGAGTCGTTGCCGCCATGTCCGGGGGAGTGGACTCCGCCGTCGCCGCCGCCCGCGCGAAGGAGGCCGGCCACGACGTCACCGGCGTCCACCTGGCACTCTCGCGCAACCCGGCGTCCTACCGCACCGGCGCCCGTGGGTGCTGCACGATCGAGGACTCCAACGACGCCCGCCGTGCCGCGGACGTGATCGGGATCCCGTTCTACGTCTGGGACCTCTCCGACCGTTTCCACGAGGACGTGGTCGAGGACTTCATGTCGGAGTACGCCGAGGGGCGCACCCCCAACCCGTGCCTCCGCTGCAACGAGAAGATCAAGTTCGCCGCCGTGCTGGACCGGGCGCTCGCGCTCGGCTTCGACGCGGTCGCGACGGGCCACTACGCGACGCTGCGGACGGGTGACGACGGGCTCGTCGAGCTGCACCGCGCCGTCGACGCCGGCAAGGACCAGTCCTACGTGCTCGGCGTGCTCGACCAGGCCCAGCTCGAGCACTCGCTGTTCCCGCTCGGCGACACTCCGAAGCCGCTGGTGCGCGAGGAGGCTGCTCGCCGTGGCCTGCTCGTCGCCGACAAGCCGGACTCCCATGACATCTGCTTCGTCGCCGACGGCGACAACGCCGGCTGGCTGCGCGAGAAGCTGGGCGACCGGGCCCCCAACGAGTCCGGGCCCATCGTCGACGAGACCGGTGAGGTCCTGGGCGAGCACCAGGGGACGTACGCCTACACGATCGGGCAGCGCAAGGGTCTCCGCCTCGGCAAGCCCGCGCCCGACGGGAAGCCACGGTTCGTGCTCGACATCGAGCCGGTCTCCGGCACCGTCACGGTTGGGCCCCGGGAGCACCTCGCCGTCGACGGCCTCTCCGGGATCCGGCCGCGGTGGGCCGGACGCGCACCCGAGGGCGTCCTCGAGGGCACCGTCCAGCTGCGCGCACACGGCGACGAGCACCGGGCCCGGGTGACCGTGGTCCCCGAGGGAGCCGAGATCGAGCTGCTCGACCCCGCCTACGGCATCGCGCCGGGACAGGCCGCGGTCATCTACGACGGCACCCGCGTCGTCGGCTCGGTCACCATCTCCAACACCCGCCGGGTGGCTCTCGCGTGAGGGCTACCGGAGTCGGGTCGCTGCCTGGTGAGGACTACGCAGAGGCCTGCCGCGTCGTGCTCGGCGAGCTCACCGACCTGCCGCACCTTCCCGAGCTGCCCGCGCGTGGCGCGATCGCGAACATGACCGGCCGGGCGCTGGCGGTCCTCGAGGGTCTCGACGCCGACCTGCAGCCCGCGGGCTGGCGCCTGACCGGCACCTCCGGCTCCGCCGGGGTCGATCACCGGCGCGCCCGCAGCCTGCTCGCCCAGGACCTCGACGTCATCGAGGAGCTGGTCCAGGACTCTCCGCTCACCTCCGGCGGCGGCGCGTTCAAGATCCAGGTCGCCGGACCCTGGACCCTTGCCGCCACCGTCGAGCGGCCGCGCGGTGACAAGCTGCTCGCCGACCACGGTGCCCGGCGTGACCTGGCGCAGGCGCTGGCCGACGGCGTACGCACCCACATCCGTGACGTACGCCGCCGCCTCCCGGGCGCGGACACGCTGGTCGTCCAGGTCGACGAGCCGGCGCTGAGCGCTGTGCTCAACGCCCAGGTGCCGACCGCCTCCGGGTTCGGTAAGCACCGCAGCATCGACTTCCCCGAGGCCTCCCAGGCGCTGGAGTGGGTGCTCGGCGCGATCGCCGAGGAGGGCGCCATCCCGTGGGTGCACTCCTGCGCACCCGGGACCCCGCTGGACCTGCTCCGCAAGGCCGGCGCGAAGGGGATCAGCGTCGACCTGACCCAGCTCACCGCCGCCGATCACGACCACCTGGCCACGGCCCTGGAGGCGGGCGACACGGTCGCTCTCGGCGTGGTCCCCGCGATCGCTCCGGCAGGCCCCGCGCCCACCGACAAGTCGGTCACCGAGACCGTGGAGCGGTGGCTCGACATGCTCGGGCTGGACGCTGCCCACGACATCGTGCTGACGCCCGCGTGCGGCCTCGCCGGCGCCGACGGGCGATGGGCTCGCACCGTCCTGCGAATCCTCACCGAAAGCGCGCGTCACCTGGCGTAGGGTCCCCTCATGCAAAAATGGGGGACGGCACTTCTGGCCGCGGCTCTTCTGCTCGCCGGCTGTGGCAACGAGGTCCGTCAGGCGGACGACGCGGGCGAGAAGCCCAGACCGACGCAGACGGCGAGCATCGACCCGGCCGATCTGCGGCCCGGTGACCAGCCCGCGACGCCCGAGGCGATCGCGGCGATCACGCTCCAGCGCGTGCCCGTCCAGCCGGAGGAGTTCGAGGGCGGTGACCTCTACTTCGAGCAGGACGAGGTCGGCACCGTGCTCCTGTGGGGAGCCGACCATTCGTTGGAGGTCAAGGCCGGCGCGGTCGATGACGACCTGCTCTCGACCTGGTGTCGCGACGGCATGTCCGGCTGTGTCGAGGTGAAGGCAGAGGCCGGTACGGCGACCGTCGCTTGGGACGTCGCCACCGACGACGGCACTCCCGGTCAGCTGATGGTCTCCCACACGTCCAGGGGAGAGGAGCGTCGGGCCGCGTACGTCGGGGAGAAGATCACCGGCGACCCCCGCAAGCTCGATCTCGAGGTGAGCGTGGACGCTCTCATCGCCCTGGTCACCGACCCGCGCCTCGGCACGAAGACGACCATGAAGATGACGAAGGCCCAGGTCAGCGGCTTTCCCTCGGACGGCGCCAACGGCACCGACGAGGTCGCGCTGACCGCCGGCGCGATCGCGGCGGGACTGCTTGAGACCAAGGCGTACGCCGACATCGACTCCTTCGAGAAGGCCGATGTCGCGGGCTACGGCAAGGGTGCCTTCGGCGTCGTCGGCACCACCCCCGGCGGCGGCACGGTCACCGCGATCCATGCTCCGAACCTGCCCGCCGGGAAGCGGAAGTGCCCCACGACCCTCACCTGCTCCAAGGGCGATACCGACGGTTACGACGGCTGGACCGACGGGTCGGCCGAGACCGTCCGCTGCCACAAGGCGGAGGGGGACCTCCCCGCCTTCTGCGCGGTCGTACGCGAGCAGGCGCCCGCACCGTTCCCCGGTGATGACCTCGACCCGGTCCTGTCCGGGCTCGAGGTGGCGCTGGGCACGCTGTGGCCGACGGTTGCGGCCGAGACCGCCAGCCGAGGGGAGTCGCTGGTCGACTGAGCGCGATCAGCGCCCGGCGACCCGCTGACCCTCGTAGTTCGGGCTGTCGTAGGCCTGGCCCCGCTGGCTCGGCGGTGCGAACGACTCGGGTGGACGCGGCTGGCGATGCGCGGGCTGCTGCTGGGGAGACGCGTGCTGCGGTTCCAGGTGCTGGGGGCTCGGTTGACGGTGGCTCGGCCGATGCGGAACGGGCTGGCGAGGATCGGGCTGGTGTTGACCGGGCTGGCGCGGTCCCGGCTGGCGAGGACCTGGCTGGCGCCGGATCGGCTCCTGGCCCTCGGGCAGCCGGCGCGGGAGCGGAGGCTCGGACCGGGACGGGGGCTGCTGGCGAGCGTGGGCCGGGTAGAGGCCCGACGCCTGTCGCGGGTCAGCGGGGTACCGCGGCGCCTGGGCGTAGCCCGGCTCGTCCCACTCCTGCTCACGCCTGCGACGTCCGGAGAGCATCGCGACGGCACTGGCCACGAGCGCGAGGACGATCATCGAGGCCACGATGATCCAGGTGAGCGGGCCGACGCCGCCCTCCTCGGCGGGTGCGGCCAGCTTGAGCTCCTCCGTCTTCGGGGCGCAGCCGCTCTGGACGCACTCGCCGTCGCTCGGGGTGCCGGTCACGACGAAGGAGATCCCGCGGTTCACCGAGCCCTGGAAGGTGAGGGTGTGCTTGCCGAGGCCGATGTCCTTGGGAAGCCGGCCGGACCACTTCGCGACGCCGCGACCGTTGGCCTTGACGCTGGTCGAGAGCACCAGCGGCGTCGAGTAGACGACGACCCTGATGCCGGTCTCGTTGGGCTTGAAGCCGGAGGCCTCGGCGTGGATCACGTCCTCGGCGTCCACGGAGGCGTCGTCGACCCCGGTCAGGCTCAGACCCTTCGCGGTCGGTGGCTCCTCGGGCGCGCTCCACGGCTTCTTGGACGCCTTCTTCCTCGGCTTCTCGCCGGAGCCGGCATCGGCGCCGTCGCCGGAGTCGCCGGCTGCGGGTCGACCCGAGGACGTACCGCCGCCAGAGCCTGAGCCCGAGCCGGATCCGGAGCCCGAGCCGTCCGAGGACCCGGAGTCGTCCGAGGGCTCCTCCGGGGTCGGTGAGCTGCTGGGCTCGGAGAGCGCGTCGAAGTCGAAGGGAACGTCCACCGCCCGCGAATCGGCCGAGTCGTAGAGGTCGCGCCCACCAGCACGCATCGTCATGATCTGGTAGTCGGTGCCGGGGTCGAGCTGGGCGACCTGCGCGGCGTCGAGGGTGAACGTGTAGGTCCAGTCCTCGGGGTCGTCGGGGTTGATCACGACCGACTTGACGAAGGTGCTCCGTGTGCCTGATCCGCGGTAGCCGACCGGGTTGAGGGCGATCTCGATGCCCGGATCCTTGCCGGTGTAGTCGGTGCCGTGGACGCTGAGGACCACGCCGTCCTTCGACTGCTCGAGGATCGACACCTCGACCTCGGCGTCGGAGAAGGCGCTCCCCAGCCCAAGCGCGTACGTGGCGCCGACCGGGGCCAGCACCAGCGCGAGCGCCGTCGACAGCGTCACCACGATCCGAGAAAACACGGAGACCTCACAAGGCGGTCATTGGGGGACTGGTGTCGGCCCGCCTTGCCCGACGCGGGGGAAGGTAGCCGTCTTTACCTTCCGTCGTGACCCGCGTCACCCAGGTGTTGATCGGTTGCGTCGATATTGAGGGGGTTGAGTGTCGTTCAGGTCGACGAAACGCCGAAAACGCCCGGGCGGGTATGCGGTCGGAAATTGTCGGCGGGACCAGGCAAGATGGTGCCCGTGAACGATGACGTGACCGACGCGGGCCCCGAGCAGAAGAACGAGCACCAGGAGCTCGTCGAGCAGATCGAGGATGCTCGCTACCGCTACTTCGTGCTCGACGAGCCGACGCTCTCCGACGCCGACTACGACCAGAAGTGGCGGCGGATCAACGAGCTCGAGGAGCAGTTCCCCGAGCTGCGCACCCCCGACTCGCCGACCCAGAAGGTCGGTGGCACGTTCTCGACGGAGTTCACCGCGGTCGACCACCTCCAGCGGATGGAGTCGCTCGACAACGTCTTCTCGTTCGACGAGCTCGCCGGCTGGCACGCCCGGATCGCCAAGGACGGCGCCGGCCAGGCCGAGCTGCTGTGCGAGCTCAAGGTCGACGGACTGGCCATCAACCTGCTCTACGAGAAGGGCCGCCTGGTCCGGGCGCTGACCCGCGGCGACGGCCGCACCGGCGAGGACGTCACCCCGAACGTACGCACCATCAAGTCGATCCCGCACCGGCTCACCGGCACCGACGAGTTCCCGGTGCCTGACCTGGTCGAGGTGCGCGGCGAGGTCTTCTTGTCCATCGAGGCCTTCGACAAGCTCAACGCCTCGCTGGTCGACGCGGGCAAGCCGATGTTCGCCAACCCGCGCAACTCCGCCGCCGGGTCGCTGCGTCAGAAGGACCCGCGAGTGACCGCGACCCGCGCGCTCGGGATGGTCTGCCACGGCATCGGCGCCCGGGAGGGCTTCCAGCCGGTCGCCCAGTCGCATGCGTACGACGCCCTGAAGGCTTGGGGGCTGCCCACCTCTCAGCGGGTCAAGGTGCTCAAGACCCTCGCCGAGGTCGAGGAGTTCATCAGCTACTTCGGCGAGCACCGCCACGACGTCACCGAGCACGAGATCGACGGTGTCGTGATCAAGGTCGACGACATCTCGTTGCAGCGCCGCCTCGGCTCGACCAGCCGCGCGCCGCGGTGGGCGATCGCCTACAAGTACCCGCCGGAGGAGGTCAACGCCAAGCTGCTCGCCATCGACGTCGGCGTGGGCCGCACCGGCCGGGTCACGCCCTTCGGCGTCATGGAGCCGACCAAGGTCGCCGGCTCGACCGTCGAGCGCGCGACGCTGCACAACGCCCACGAGGTGAAGCGGAAGGACGTACGCCCCGGCGACACCATCATCCTCCGCAAGGCCGGCGACGTGATCCCGGAGATCCTCGGCCCGGTGCTGCCGCTGCGACCCGAAGGGCTGCCCGAGTGGGTGATGCCCACCGAGTGCCCCGCGTGCGGCACCACGCTCGCCGAGCAGAAGGAGGGCGACAAGGACCTGCGCTGCCCCAACCACCGCGGCTGCCCCGCGCAGGTGCGGGAGCGGGTCTTCTTCGCCTCCGGACGTGGCGCCTTCGACATCGAGGGGATGGGCTACGAGGCGGCGGACGCCCTGCTGGCCGCCGAGGTGATCACCAACGAGGGCGATATCTTCTCGCTCGACGAGGCCAAGCTCGCCACCACGGCGTTCTTCACCCGGGCCGCGAAGAAGGCCGAGAAGGAGGCCGGGGCCGGCGACCGGGTGCTCAACGCCAACGCGCTGGGACTGCTGCGCAACCTGGAGGAGCGCAAGCAGGTCCCGCTGTGGCGGGTGCTGGTCGCGCTCTCCATCCGCCACGTCGGCCCGTCCGCGGCCCGGGCGCTGGCCACGGAGTTCGGCTCGCTGGACGCCATCTGGGCGGCCTCCCAGGAGGAGCTGGCTGCCACCGAGGGCGTCGGCGGGATCATCGCCGAGGCCATCGTCGAGTGGCGCCAGGTCGACTGGCACCAGGAGATCGTCGAGAAGTGGCGTACGGCCGGGGTCTCCCTCGAGGACGAGCGCGACGAGTCGGTCGCCCGCACGCTCGAAGGGCTGACGATCGTGGTCACCGGGTCGCTGGAGGACTTCTCCCGCGACGGCGCCAAGGAGGCGATCATCAGCCGTGGCGGCAAGGCCGCGGGGTCGGTCTCGAAGAAGACCGACTACGTCGTGGTCGGCGAGAGCGCGGGCTCCAAGGCCGCCAAGGCCGAGGAGCTGGGCCTGCCGATCCTCGACGAGGCGGCGTTCAAGGTCCTGCTGGAGAGGGGACCCGAGCTCTGAGCGATGACGGGCCGGGCATCGTCCACGCCTACCCGTCGGTGCTGAGTTCGGCAACGATGTCGAGGTGACCCGCGTGCCGGGCGTACTCGGCGAGCACGTGGAAGCAGATCCACTCCAGCGTCGGCCGGTTCTCAGCGAAGCGTCCGCCGGGCGAAGCGACGGCATCGAGTGCGTATGTCCCCAGGATCTGGGACGTACGCTGCCCCAGCGCCGTCAGCCGGTCGGCGATCTGCTCCGCCGTGACGTCGTCAGCGACGACCCACCGTGCCGCTGGCCGGGTCTCGTCGGAGTCGTCGGAGCGGAACGGCTCCTCGACGTTCCAGTCGCCCCACGGGTCGTCGACCGGCTCGCCGAGGAAGCCCCAGACGAACCAGCGCTGCTCCATGTGGAGCACGTGGCCGAGCAGCTCGATGGGCGTCCAGTTGCTCGGCACGCGCGCCTGGCGGCGCTGCTCGGCAGGCAGGGCGAGGACAGCGTCGATCATGTCGGCGCGCACCCAGGCGAGGTATCCGGCCCATCGCTCCGCTCCAGCCGGGTCCGTCTTGGCGGGCTCGCCCGGGTTTCTGCTCATTCGCTTGTCCTCGCTCATGGTGTTGACCTTAGGCGCGAGCCGCCGGAACCGACGTGAGAGTTGAGCGCCGGCCTCCCGATCCCGGACGAGGCGGCGTTCAAGGTCCTGCGGGAGGCGGGCTCGACTGGACTCGGCTAGAAAATACCCCCCATAGTGTGGCGTCGTGCTCGACGCTCTTCCCCCACTCCTCACGGTCGCCGCGGTCCTGCTGGTTCCGGCGACCGTGCTGCTGTTCACGATCCGTACGCCGCGTGCCGGCTCGCTCTCCGCGGGCACCGCGGTCGTCGCGGCAACCCTCACCGCGGTGGTCGCCCTCGGGGCCGGCCTGCTGCTCGGTCAGGACGCCGTCCAGGCCGCGATCGGAGCCGTCGTCCTCGGCTCCTCGCTGCTGGCCTGGCTGCCCGCGGCACGGGACTGGGACGTACGCGGCCTGGTCGCCTGGGCACTCACCATCGACGTGGGGCTGCTCTACCTGACCTATGTGGGGCTGTGGACGGTCACGGTCCACCCCGGAGTGTGGACGACGACGCTGTCGAGCCTGCTGTGGGTGCTGGAGGTCTTCGTCTTCGTGATCGGCGTGGGCTACCTGTGGGAGATGGTGGACGTGCTCGCGCGGCGCCGCTGGCGCGGGTGGCCGACCCGGGGCGAGCACCACCCGGGCTGGCGCCATCCGTTCGTGAGCCTGCACGTCCCCACCCACAACGAGCCGCCGGAGATGGTCATCGAGACCCTCGAGCGGATGCTCGAGCTGGACTACGACGCGTACGAGATCCTGGTCATCGACAACAACACCGACGACCCCGCGCTGTGGCGGCCGGTGCAGGACTTCTGCGAGCAGTACGACGGGGTCACCTTCATCCACCTGGCCAACTGGCCCGGGTTCAAGTCCGGGGCGCTCAACTACGCGCTGACCCGGATGAACCCGCGCACCGAGGTCGTCGGCATCGTCGACGCCGACTACCACGTCGCCCCCGACTTCCTGGCCCATAACGCCCCGCTGTTCAGCGACGAGTCGGTGGCCTTCGTGCAGACGCCGCAGGACTACCGGGACTGGGACGTCTCGGCGTACTTCCGCCGGCTCTACCACTCCTACGGCTACTTCTTCGATGTCAGCCAGGTCTCTCGCAACGAGCGCAACGGCGCCATCTTCGGCGGCACCATGGGACTGATCCGCGCCTCCGCGCTGGTCCGGTCCGGCGGCTGGGACGAGTGGTGCATCACCGAGGACGCCGAGCTGTCGCTGAGGCTGCTGAAGATGGGCTACAACGGCATGCACGTCGACCGTTCCTACGGCCGTGGCGTGATGCCGCTGACCTTCGAGACGCTCAAGAAGCAGCGGTTCCGGTGGTGCTTCGGTGGCATCCAGATCCTGCGCATGCACTGGCGCTCGTTGCTGCCCGGACGCCGCACCGAGGACAACCAGATGACCCTGGCGCAGCGCTGGGCCTACCTCGTCGGCGGGCTGCAGTGGTTCGGCGACCTCGCCGGAGCGCTGTTCACCTTCTTCCTGATCTCGGGTGCTCTCGACCTGATGCTGGGTGGGGGACTGGTCGTACGCCGCCTCTCGGGGCTCCTCCTGTTCGCCACCGTCGCGCTGGTGCTCTTCGGCGCGGCCCGATCGATCGCCCTGGTCCGGCTCCGTGGCGGTGCCTCCTGGGGCGACGCGCTCGGCGCGTTCGGGCTCTGGCTGGCGCTCGGGGTGACCGTCGCACGGGCCTCCTGGCTCGGGCTGGTCTCGCGCGAGGGCACCTTCCTGCGTACGCCGAAGATCAAGGGGCAGCCGCGGGTGCGGGACGTGATTCGCGGCAACCTGGTGGAGACCGTCGCGGCGTCGGTCTGTCTCGTCATGGCCCTCGTGGTCGGCGTGCGCGGCGGGGCGACCGGCGTCGCCATCGCCGTGCTCCTTGCGTTCCAGGGTGTCGGCTACCTGCTGGCCCCCATCAACAGCTGGGCGGCGATCCGCAGCGACCTGCCCGCCGACCTGCGACGCCGTCGGGAGCGGATCTGGGCATGGAGCGCCGCCGCAGCGCCCGCTGCTCGCCGCGGTGGACTGGTGCTGGCCTTCAGCTCGGTGATGCTCGCCGGGCTGGTCGCGCTCGCGGCGCCGGTGGGCAGCCCGGACGTACCCGAGGTCGGCGACGTCCACGGTGCTCTCGAGAAGAAGCCGCGCGACCGGGAGGACCGGCCCACCCCCGCACGGAGCCCGGCGCCGGAGCCGACCGCGGACCCGACCCAGGCCGCGGAGCCGTCATCGAGCGGCGCCGCCGGCGCCACGGCCAGCACCCGGCCCACCCAGGCCGCCGATCCGACCCCGACGACCGATCCCACTCGCGGTGCCGATCCGACCCAGGCGGCGCCCACCCAGCCGGGCTCCGGCGGTCGGCCGACCGACAAGCCGTCCAACGGTGGAGGCCCGAACAAGACGCAGTAGGCGTCATCTGCTCACCTCGGCGTTACCGACGTGAGAGTTGGAGCCGCTGACACCTAGGATGTGCGCATGCCAGAAATCACCCGCGACGAGGTCGCGCACCTGGCCGACCTCGCCCGCATCGACCTCAGCGACGCCGAGCTCGATCACCTTGCCCCGCAGCTGCAGGTGATCCTCGAGTCCGTCGCCTCGATCCAGGGGCTTGCCGGCGACGACGTGCCTGCCACCTCCCACCCGCTTCCGATGACCAACGTCTTCCGTGAGGACGTCGTCGTGCCCGGTCTGACGCCGGAGCAGGCGCTCTCCGGTGCGCCTGCCGTCGAGGAGCAGCGATTCTCGGTGCCGCGGATCCTGGGGGACGAGCAGTGACTCTCATCGAAAAGACCGCCGCGGAGCTGATCGACGCGCTCGCCGCCGGTGAGACCACCTCGGTCGAGCTGACCCAGGCCCACCTCGACCGGATCGCCGCGGTCGACGGCGACGTCCACGCCTTCCTGCACATCGACGCCGAGGGTGCGCTGTCCCAGGCCGCCGCCTCCGACGCGCGCCGGGCCAACGGCGACGCGCTGCACGCTCTCGACGGCGTGCCGATCGCGGTCAAGGACGTGCTGACCACCATCGGCCTGCCGACGACCTGCGGCTCCAAGATCCTCGAGGGCTGGGTTCCGCCCTACGACGCGACCGTCGTCAAGAAGATCAAGGCTGCCGGCCTGCCTATCCTGGGCAAGACCAACATGGACGAGTTCGCGATGGGCTCCTCCACCGAGCACTCCGCGTACGGCCCGACGAAGAACCCGTGGAAGCTCGACCGGATCCCCGGCGGCTCCGGTGGTGGCTCGGCCGCGGCCGTCGCCGCCTTCGAGGCCCCGCTGGCGCTCGGCACCGACACCGGCGGCTCGATCCGCCAGCCGGGTGCTGTCACCGGCACCGTCGGTGTGAAGCCGACCTACGGGTCCGTCTCCCGCTACGGCCTGGTCGCTCTGGCCAACTCGCTGGACCAGGTCGGTCCGGTGACCCGTACCGTGCTCGACTCGGCGCTCCTGCACGAGCTCATCGGCGGTCACGACCCGCTCGACTCGACCTCCACCACGACCCCGGTGACCGGGCTCGTCGACGCGGCCCGCGCCGGTGCGACCGGTGACCTCAAGGGCGTCAAGGTCGGCGTCATCAAGGAGCTCGCCGGCGAGGGCTGGGCGCCCGACGTGATGCGCAAGTTCAACGAGTCGGTCGACCTGCTCACCAAGATGGGCGCCGACGTCGTAGAGGTCTCCACGCCGAGCTTCCAGCACGCGATGGCGGCCTACTACCTGATCCTGCCGGCGGAGTGCTCCTCCAACCTGGCCAAGTTCGACGCGATGCGCTACGGCCTGCGGGTCACCCCCGACGGCGACCCGAGCGCGGAGGACGTCATGAAGGCGTCCCGCGACGCCGGCTTCGGTGACGAGGTCAAGCGCCGCATCATCCTCGGCACCTACGCGCTCAGCAGCGGCTACTACGACGCCTACTACGGTCAGGCGCAGAAGATCCGCACGCTGATCATCGAGGACTTCAAGAAGGCCTTCGAGCAGGTCGACGTGCTGGTCTCGCCGACCTCCCCGTCGACCGCGTTCCCGCTGGGCGCGAAGCTCGACGACCCGCTCGCCATGTACGCGCAGGACCTGGCCACCATCCCGGCCAACCTGGCGGGCACGCCCGGCATCTCCATCCCGGCCGGGGTCTCCGACGTGGACGGGCTGCCCGTCGGCGTACAGCTCCTGGCTCCGGTCCTGGAGGACGCCCGTCTCTACCGCGTCGGTGCCGCCCTCGAGGGCGCCGTCGGCCAGGTGCTCTCGATCGACAAGCTGGAGGTGGCCCGATGACCGAGACATTGGTCGGTTTCGACGAGGTGCTGGAGCGCTACGACCCGGCGATGGGCCTCGAGGTCCACGTCGAGCTCAACACCAACACCAAGATGTTCTGCGGCTGCCCGGCGACGTTCGGCGGCGAGCCCAACTCCCAGGTCTGCCCGACCTGCCTCGGCCTGCCCGGCTCGATGCCGGTCGTGAACGCCAAGGCCGTGGAGAGCGCGATCCGGATCGGTCTGGCCCTGAACGGGGAGATCGCGGAGTGGTGCCGGTTCGCCCGGAAGAACTACTTCTACCCGGACATGCCGAAGAACTTCCAGACCTCGCAGTACGACGAGCCGATCGTCTACGACGGCTACCTCGACGTCGAGGTCGAGGGGGAGACCTTCCGGGTCGAGATCGAGCGCGCTCACATGGAGGAGGACACCGGCAAGACCACCCACATCGGTGGCGCGACCGGCCGCATCCACGGCGCCGACTACTCCCTGGTCGACTACAACCGGGCCGGCATCCCCCTGATCGAGATCGTCACCCGCCCGATCCTCGGCACCGGTGCCAAGGCGCCGCTGGTGGCGAAGGCCTACGTCGCCGCGCTGCGCGAGATCCTGCTGGGTCTGGGTGTTTCCGACGTACGCATGGACCAGGGCTCGATGCGCTGCGACGTCAACCTGTCGCTGTCCCCGAAGGGCTCGGGCAAACTCGGCACCCGCACCGAGACGAAGAACGTCAACTCACTGCGCTCGGTCGAGCGGGCCGTACGTTTCGAGATGTCGCGCCACGCCGGGATCCTCGACGCGGGGGAGGCGATCTTCCAGGAGACCCGCCACTTCCACGAGGACACCGGCACCACCTCGGCCGGCCGGGCGAAGTCGGACGCCGACGACTACCGCTACTTCCCCGAGCCCGACCTCGTCCCGGTCGCGCCGTCGCGCGAGTGGGTCGAGGAGCTGCGAGCGAGCCTGCCGGAGCGCACCGCTGACAAGCGGGCCCGCCTGCAGGTCGAGTGGGGCTACTCCGACCTGGAGATGCGCGACGTCTGGGCCGCCGGCGCGCTGTCGCTGATCGAGGCGACGGTCGCCGAAGGTGCCTCCGCACAGGCCGCTCGCAAGTGGTGGATGGCTGAGCTCTCCCGCAGCGCCAACGACCGTGGCGTCGAGCTCGCCGAGCTCGGTGTCACCCCGGTGCAGGTCGCCGAGGTGCAGAAGCTGGTCGACGCCAAGACGCTGACCGACAAGCTGGCCCGTCGGGTCTTCGAGGGTCTTCTCGCTGGTGAGGGCACAGTTTCCGAGATCATCGACGCCCGCGGGCTCGCCGTGGTCTCCGACGACGGCGCGCTCGGCGCAGCCGTCGACGAAGCCATCGACGCCCAGCCCGCGGTCGCCGAGAAGATCCGCGGCGGCAACCAGGCCGCAGCCGGTGCGCTCATCGGCGCGGTCATGAAGGCGACCGGCGGAAAGGCCGACGCCAAGCGTGTCCGCGAGCTGATTCTGGAGAAGCTCTCCTAGGACCCGCCGAGTCGGCTCGTTCTGACAGCAAACTCCGCCGAGTCGGCGCGTCATGACGCGCCGACTCGGCGGTGGTTTTGGTCAGGATGAGCCGACTCGGCGACGGGGTGCACTGGCAGACTGTCCGGCGTGACCGTGACCGAGCCCTTCCGCATCGCACTGCTCATCGACGCCGACAACGCGCCTGCCTCGAAGATCGACGACATCTTGAACGACCTGGCCGAGTACGGCGAGGTGACGATCCGGCGGGCCTACGGCAACTGGACGAAGTCCGAGCTCAAGGGCTGGATCGAGGAGCTGCACGATGCCGCGATCAGGCCGATGCAGCAGTTCGACCTGACCGCGCACAAGAACGCCTCCGACATGGCGCTCGCGATCGACGCGGTCGAGCTGCTGCATGCGGCGATCCCGGACGCGTTCGCGCTGGTCTCCTCCGACTCCGACTTCACCCCGCTGGTGCACTACCTGCGGGAGAAGGGCCGCGCGGTCTACGGCTACGGCCGGGAGAAGACGCCGGCGCCGTTCAAGAGCGCCTGCACCCGGTTCACGGTGGTGGAGAAGCTCGGCGGCTCCGAGGAGGAGACCGAGGCCGACACCGAGCCCGGGACCACGCGCACCCGCAAGCAGTCGTCCTCGGCGACCAACGGGCAGGCGCTGAAGCGCAACGCCCGGTTGATCCAGCTGTTGCGCAACTCCATCGCCGCGGCCGCCGACGACGACGGCTGGGCCCTGGTCGGCACCGTGGTCTCCCGCATCCGCAACCAGTCCTCCGAGGACCCGCGCAACTACGGGTACGCCACCTGGACCAAGCTCATCAAGGCGATCGACCTCTTCGAGCTCAAGGACGAGGGCACCTCCGCGATCGCGGTCAGCGACAAGCGCACCAAGAAGTGACGTACGTCTTCTAGCGCCTGGCCACCGAGTCGTCGGCTGCTTTCGGGCGGGCGCACTTGATCCCCTTGGGCACGGACCCGTGGAGGTGCTTCAGCGCGGCCTTGAAGTCGCGGCAGCGCTCGGTGTCCTCCTCCTTGTTGCGGGGGTAGCCGATCGCCGCATTGACCCCACCCATGTCGAGAGCGTCGGCGAGCGGGTTGATGTCGCGGGCGACGGTCCAGTACCACCGCGAGATCGGCGCGCTGTAGTCCAGCGACCGGGCGAGCTCGGGGCGGCGGCGTAGGTCGATGTCGAAGTAGGCGCCGGCGTCGGTGTAGTTGGCCTCGCCGGTCAGCTGGATGTAGCCGCGGCCGGTGAACTTCCGCTTGTCGCGGCCCTTGGCGTCGTGGTGGAAGGAGCTCTCGTTGGCGAGCGTGGTCAGATACGCCGCCTGCCGGTAGGCGGTGGTGATCCCGGCATCGGCCATCGCGCGGTTCAGGCTCGGCAACCCGGTCTCGACGGTGCTCCGGTCACCGACCTTCTCGCCGAACATGGCGACCAGATCGGCGTACGTGACCGATGTCCGTGCCTCCTGCGCGCCGGCCGTCGCGGTCGGGGGAAGGGCGAGAAGGGTGGCCGAGATCGATGCTGCGACAAGGCCGAGAATCCTGTGGCGCATGGGGACAGAGTGACTGCTCGACGGCGATCCCGCAAGAGGCCCCCGCCCGGCATAGGATGGGGCGTCTCAATCAACACACGCCGTGGTGGGGGAAGCCGGTCGAATCCCGGCGCTGACCCGCAACCGTAGGCCCAGGCACCGAGAGTGTCCTGAGCGAGCCGGAGCACCTGCCGACGGACGCGTACTGACCTGACGCTGTCGTGGAAAGCAGCGGGTCGGCCCTGGGCCTTCCCGACGAACAGCGCGGAAGGAACCATGAAGAAGACCGTCCTCGGTGGCATCGCCGCCACCCTCGCCCTCACCTCGCTCGCCGGCTGTGGCGAGAAAGCCGTCGAGGAGGGGGAGAAGCCCACCTACGACGCCAAGGTGTCCACCTCGGTGGCCGACTGGCTCGTCGCCCAGGCGCCGGAGGGCGTGGCCCGCAACGCGCAGTACGGCACCGACGACTTCGGGCTCAGCGCCGACATCGGGATCGCGCTGGCTGAGGTCGGCGGCTACGACGAGGAGATCTCCACGATCGCCGCGGCGGTGATGGAGAACAAGAAGGCCTACACCTCGCCCGGGTTCGGCACCGTCACCTCGGCCGGGGCCACCGCGAAGGCACTGGTCCTCCAGCAGAACGTCGACGCCTCCGACCCCGGTCTGCTGAAGCAGCTCGAGGGCACGGTCGCCGAGAACGGCCGTATCGCCGACGAGCTCGACCCCAAGAACAAGAAGGCGGCCGACTACTCCAACACCATCGGACAGTCGTACGCCGTATGGGCACTGAACAACGCCGAGAGCGAGAAGGCCGCGGCGGCGACGGAGTTCCTGGCCGGGCAGCAGTGCGAAGAGGGGTGGTTCCGGGTCACCTTCGCGGCCGACCCCACCGCCGCTGACCAGACCTGCGACGCCGACCCGAAGGCCGTCCCGGACGCCGACGCCACCGCGTTCGCGCTGATCGCCCTGTCCGGGGTCGCATCCCCGGAGGCTGAGAAGGCCGTCGAGGCCGGCGTGGACTGGCTGAAGGAGACCCAGGCGGAGGACGGGTCGTTCAAGGCGGCCACCGGCAACATCGCCAACTCCAACACCACCGGCCTGGCCGGGTGGGCGTTCGGTCGCGCCGGTGAGACCGACGCCGCGGAGAAGGCGGCCAGCTGGGTCGCCGACCACGTCGTGACCTGTGGCGACGACGTCGGCGCGGTGGCCTATGACGACGCCGCGCTGACCGAGGGCAACACCAAGGGCCTGACCAAGGAGTCCGAGGGGATGTACCGCCTCGCCGCCGCCCAGGCGCTGCCGTCGCTGGTCTTCCTACCCAAGGATGCGACCGCGAAGAGCTCGTGCTGATCCTGCGGTCCGCTGCGGTGGCTCTGGCGATCCTCGCCGGGGCCACCGCCCCCGTCTTCACGTCCGTCTCCGCCGTCTCCGCGTCGTCAGCTCAGGCGTGCGACGGGGTCACCGTCGTCGTCGAGCCCAACGCTCTGGGTGGCGACCCCGAGGTCACCTGTGTCCAGCCCGAGGAGGGTGACACCGGTGCCGACCTCTTCGAGAAGGCGGGACATCCACTCACCTACGTGACCTCGATGCCCAGCGTCGTATGTCGCATCGATGAGCGGCCGAAAGCCGCCGGTTGCGCCCAGATGCCGCCTGCTGACGCGTACTGGTCGCTGTGGATCACCGACGATTCGGGGGCCTGGAGCTACGCCTCCAGAAATGTTACCGAAATCAGCGTGACCTCCGGGCAGGGTGTTGCGTTCACGTGGATAGACGACGATGTCGTTACCGCTCCGGCGACGGAGCTTGGGGATGCTGTGGGGGCGCCCTCAAGCCCGTCGCCGGAGTTATCTCCGGAGGAGCCGACGGAATCGGCCTCCGAGACCGAGCATCTGCCCGCCTGGGTCGCGCCCGCGGGGATCGCCGCACTCTTCACCGTCGCTGGTGCCGTGTGGTGGCGCCGGCGATGAGCGCCATGCTTCGTACGGCCGCGGTCGCGCACCTGCCCCGTGATCTGCACCCTGTCGCCTGGTGGGTGTGGGCGATCGGCATGGCTGCGTACGCCTCCTTCACCATCAACCCGCTGCTGCTCCTGCTCGTGGTCGGGGTGGTGTCGGTCGTGGTCGCCGCCCGTCGTGGCGAGCAACCGTGGGCGAAGGCGTTCCGGCTCTACATCGGCCTCGCGGTGTTCATCGTCGTGACCCGGGTGCTCTTCCGGGTGCTGCTGGGCGCCGTTCCGGGGCACGTGATCCTCGACCTGCCCGAGATCCCGCTCCCGGAGTGGGTGCTCGGGATCCGGCTGCTCGGGCCGCTCACCCGCGAGGCGCTGCTGGCCGGTCTCTATGACGGGATGCGGCTGGGCGTCATCGTGATCTGCGTCGGCGCGGCCAACGCGCTGGCGAACCCGAAGCGGCTGCTGCGCTCGCTGCCGCCGGCGCTCTACGAGATCGGCACCGCTGTCGTGGTCGCCGTGACGGTGCTGCCGCAGCTGGCCGAGTCGGTGCAGCGGGTGCGCGCCGCGCAACGGCTGCGTGCCGGTGCGACCGGAAACGTCAGGCGCCTGCGCCGCTTCCTGGTGCCGGTCCTCGAGGACGCCCTGGAGCGGTCGATGGCCCTGGCGGCGGGCATGGACACGCGGGGCTACGGACGTACGGCCGGCGTCCCGGTCGCCACCAGGCGGATCACCTCGGCGCTCATGCTGGTCTCGCTCGTCGGGCTCTGCGCCGGCGTCTACGCGGTGCTGGACGGCACCACGCCAGGCTGGCTGGCCGCCACCATGCTCGCGCTCGGCGTCGGCGCCGCCGCCGGTGGGCTGGCGCTCGCCGGCCGCCGGGTGACGCGGACCGTCTACCGACCCGACCGATGGCGCTGGCCGGAGGTCGTGGTGGCTCTGAGCGGGATCATGGTCGGCGCCGTGGGCTGGTGGGTCGCCCGCTACCAGGTCCCGGTCGCCTTCCCGGGCGTGAGTACCGTCCCGGACGTCACGCTGATCGCCATGGCCGGTGTGCTCGTCGGACTGGTCCCGGCCGTCGCCGCCCCGCTACCGGCATCATCGCTCGTTGACCAGGAGGCAGTCGCATGATCGAGCTGCGAGGCATCACGTTCACCCCGCCCGACTCCTCCGAGCACGTGCTCAAGGACGTCGACCTCACCATCGAGGAGGGCGAGCTGCTGCTCGTCTCCGGCCCGACCGGCTCGGGGAAGTCGACCCTGCTCGGCGTGCTCGCCGGCCTGGTGCCGCGCTTCTCCGGCGGCGTGCTCGACGGTGACGTGCTGCTGGACGGCGCCTCGATCGTCCGTACGCCGCCGCGCGAGCGCGCCGGGATCATCGGCTACGTCGGGCAGGACCCGGTGGCCGGGTTCGTCACGGACACGGTCGAGGAGGAGCTCGCCTACGGGATGGAGCAGCTCGGCCTCCCGCCGGCGACGATGCGGCGCCGGGTCGAGGAGACCCTCGACCTGCTCGGCATCGCCGAGCTGCGGCAGCGGTCGCTGCATACCCTCTCGGGCGGGCAGCAGCAGCGCGTCGCGATCGGCTCGGTGCTCACGACCCACCCCCGGGTCGTCGTGCTGGACGAGCCCACCTCCGCACTCGATCCCACGGCCGCCGAGGACGTGCTCGCCACCATCACCCGGCTGGTCCACGACCTCGGCACCTCCGTCGTCCTCGCCGAGCACCGGCTCGAGCGGGTCGTACCGTTCGCCGACCGCATCGCGCTCCTCGTCGGCGACGGCTCCGTCGCCGTCGGCGACCCCGCTGAGGTCCTGAAGACCTCGCCCATCGTGCCGCCGCTCGTCGAGCTCGGCCGTGAGCTCGGCTGGTCGCCGCTGCCGCTGACCGTGCGGGATGCGAGGCGGCGGGCGCGGGGGTTGGAATCCCCGGTTAACCGGGTATCCATGCACTTCTCCGGCAATGCAACGCCAGAGAAGCGACGGAAAAGCCTGAGAAGTTCCGCGCTGACCGTCACCCGAGGACGTACGCCGGTCCTGCACGACGTCTCGATCGAGCTGCCCGCGGGGCGGGTGACGGCGCTGATGGGACGCAACGGCTCGGGCAAGTCGACGCTGCTGTGGACACTGCAGGGGACCCAGAAGCGGCTGGCCGGATCGGTGGACGTCGGCGGCAAGGATCCGGCGGCCCTCGACCCCGACGAGCGACGCGAGCTCGTCGGGCTGCTGCCGCAGACCGCGGCCGATCTGCTCTACCTGGAGACGGTCGCTGAGGAGTGCGACGCGGGTGGCCCGCGGACCAGGGAGATCCTGGACAGCCTCGTCCCCGGCATCCCCGACGGCCAGCACCCGCGCGACCTCTCCGAGGGCCAACGCCTGGCTCTGGCGCTGTCGCTGATCCTGAGCGCCGACCCGCCGGTCGTGCTCCTCGACGAGCCCACCCGCGGCCTCGACTATGCCGCCAAGCACGCTCTGTCCGAGATCCTGCGCGAGCTCACCGAGGCCGGCAAGGCGGTCCTGGTGGCGACCCACGACGTCGAGTTCGTCGCCGAGGCCGCCGACGACGTGGTGGTCCTCGCCGACGGCGAGGTGGTCTCCGCCGGTGACGTACGCACCGTCACCGCGGAGTCGCCGGCGTTCGCGCCCCAGGTGAGCAAGGTCTTCGGCCCGGGCTGGCTGAACGTACGCGAGATCGTCGAGGCGGTGGGCGAGAGATGATCAGGTTCACGCCCCGCACCGCGGTCCTGCTCGCGATCATCTCCGTGGCCGGGTTGATGATGTTCGGCTGGCCGCTGCTGCTCCACGGCTACGACCGGGTGCAGCCTCCGTTCATCTTCCTGGCGCTGATTCCGCTGATGCTGGTGGTGCTGCTGAGCGAGCTCTCCACGGGCGGGATCGACACTCGGATGATCGCGGTACTCGGCGTGCTCAGCGCGATCGAGGCCGTCCTGCGCGCGGTCTCCGCCGGCACCGGCGGGGTGGAGCTGGTCTTCTTCATGCTCATCCTCGGCGGCCGGGTCTTCGGTCCGGCCTTCGGGTTCGTCCTAGGCTGCACCAGCCTGTTCGTCGCGGCGCTCGTCACCGCGGGCGTCGGCCCCTGGCTGCCCTACCAGATGCTCGGCGCCGCCTGGGTGGCGATGGGGGCCGGGCTCCTGCCGCGCGCGAGCGGCCGCCGGGAGATCGGGCTGCTGGCGGCGTACGGGATCTTCGCCTCGTACGCCTACGGGCTCCTGCTCAACCTGCAGGGCTGGCCGTTGCTCACCGGCGTCACGGTGCCCGGCGCGAGCGGCAACCTCTCCTACGAACCCGGTGCCGCGCTCAGCGAGAACCTGGCCACGTTCCTGCGCTACACCCTGGTGACCTCGACCAGCAGCTGGGACACCGTGCGCGCGATCACCACCGCGGTCGCCATCGCCCTGCTCGGTCCTGCCGTCCTCGCCACCCTGCGCCGCGTCGCCCGCCGGGCCACCGTCACCGGCGTCGTCTCGGCGCCCTAGACGCGCTGGTGCTCGGAGACCCGGGTGAGAAAGCCGAGCAGCAGCTGGTGGACACGGTCGGGCTGCTCCATCTGTACGAAGTGGGTGCCCTCGAGCTCGACGAAGGTGCCGTTCTTGACCCCGGCGGCGACCTTCGACATGTGACGCGCACCGGCGATGAGGTCGCGGGTGCCCGCGACCAGCACGACTGGCACCTTGATCCGGCGCAGCGAGACCGGGCGGCGCTGGGAGGTGCGCAGCGCGAGGTGGAAGTACCACTCGACCGGGGTGGTCAGGAACTCCGCCAGCGCGGCCGCGGCGAGCTCGGGATCAGGGACCTTGCCGATCAGGCCGGCCTTGGAGAACACCTCGATCGCTCGCGGGCCGAGCTCCAGGCGCGCCGCCAGGGGAGTGATCAGGGAGCCGGTGCGACACAGCACCTTCGAGGCGGTGCGGGTCACGATCGCGGCCGCCGGGGCGGGCAGCCGCAGAGGCCCCAGCATCGACTTGAACGTGTCGCCGGGCACCCCGGCGACACCGAAGATGCCGGAGACCCGCTCGGGATGGTCCGCGGCCAGCTCGAACGCGGTGTTGACCCCGATCGACCAGCCCATCACGACCGGCCGGGAGAGCGCGAAGGCGTCCATCACCGACAGCGCGTCCTCGGCGAAGTGCCTCGAGGTGGTCTGCTCGGGATCCTTCGGCCGCGCCGAGCCAGAGGTGCCGCGGTGCTGCCAGGAGACGACGCGTACGCCGCACGAGGTGTGCAGCAGCGCCGGCCAGTTCCAGGGGCTGGTGCCGAGGCCGTTGCACAGCAGCACCGTCGGCCCCTCGATCACGCCTTCGGGGTCGTTGGTCCACGCGCGGATCAGGGTGCCATCGTCGGAGAGCACGTCCCGGAACGCGACCGTCGACTCGGCCATCGCCCGTGGAATGCTCATGCAGACATTCTCTCCGAAGCAAGCAGCTGGAGATAGTTCTGCACATCCTCACGCTCGGCACGACGCAGCAGGATGGCCTCCTCGGCGGCCTTGGCGTTGTGCCGGGCGACGAGCTGGGAGGCGACCGGCCAGGCGAGCAGAAGCTGGATCGGTCGTAGGAACGGACCGACCATTCGCCCCGCGGTGCGAGCGGCGAGGAGGGCGGCGACTTGGGCGACGGCAGCGGTGTGTACGGGTGCGGTGATGGTCGACAACGGAGCAACTCCAAGGACTGGCGGGGACCGGGCGGCGAGGGGGAGTTGTCACCGAACTGTAGTGACCTCAACGTTCGGAGTCAGTGACGTTCCGATGTCGCTTGTGTGAAACACGGCACTACACCGGGGTGGACTCCGCCGGCACGTGATGTTCGGGCTTGCCGGTGCGCGTCGCGCCCGCGGAGGCGACCACGACACACGCGATGGCCAGCCACTGCAGGACAGAGAGCCCCTCGTGGAGGATCAGGATCGCGGCCAGCGCGCCGGCGGCCGGCTCCAGCGACATCAGGATCGCGTACAGCCCCGACTTGATCGAACGCAGGGCGACGAGATCGAGGGAGTAGGGGATCACCGAGGACATCAGGCCCACCATCAGCCCGACCAGCCACACGTGCGGAGAACCCAGCCCGTCGGCGTACGCCATCGCCGCAGGCGTCAGCGCCACCGCCGCGACCGTGGAGGCCAGAGCGAGCCCGTCGAGCCCCTCCCACCGCGCTCCGGTCGCCTTCGACAGCACGATGTACGCAGCCCAGCAGGCCCCCGCGAGCAGCGCGAACAGCACGCCCACGATCGAGATCCGACCGGGCTCGAGACCGAGCAGCACCACCCCTGCGGCTGCCAGCGCGACCCAGACCAGGTCGCGGGCGCGCCGCGAGGTGACCAGCGCGATCGTGAGCGGGCCGATGAACTCGATGGTGACCGCGATCCCGATCGGCAGTCGGGCGAAGGACTGGTAGATGGCCCAGTTCATCAGCCCGAGCGAGGCCCCGAAGGCGATCACGACGAGCCAGTCGCGGCGCGCGAGGCCACGGACCCGGGGCCGGGTGATCGCCAGCAGGATCAGCGCGGACAGAGTCAGTCGCAGCCACACCATGGCCGTCGGGGTGACCTCGTCGAAGAGCGACTTGGCGAAGGTCGCGCCGACCTGCACCGACGCGATCCCGATCAGAACCAGGACGACCGGGTGGGCCAGCCTCGCCCGGAGAGAGCCTCCACCGGTTGAGAAGCGTGTGACCACCCGGTCAGTCTAGGACCACGTAAAGACCGCTACTGCGCCGAGTCCGTCTGCGAGACGTTGGAGAGGTTGATGGCCCTGTTGGCCTCCTCCGCGAGCCGCTCGGACCCACGCCGCGACTCCTGCGGGACCATCGCATGCTCGACGTGGTCCTGCTCGTAGAGCTCCGGCGGGATCGGCGGGGGCACGGTGGCCGTGATCCGCGATCCGTCGGGGCGGATACCGCCGTGCGGCTCCTCGTCGAGGTGGGTGCCGATCCGCGGCCCCTGGTCGGCGAGCGGCACGATGACCGGCGAGCCCTTCGAGACCACGAACTCCTCCCCGCGGACGCTGATCGGGATGTCGTACTCCTCGCCCGGGGTGTCCACGACGGTGAACACGATCTGGTCGCTGGTCAGCGCGACCTGCATCCGGGTCGAGTGCCACTGGACCCGGAAGACCAGCGAGCCCCACTGGACCGGCAGGCGCGGGTCGAAGGAGAGCTTGCCGTCGTAGTCGCGCATCCCGCCGAAGCCGAACGCCAGACCGCCCCACACGCCGCCGGTGGAGGCGATGTGCATCCCGTCGACGGTGTTGCCGTGCATGTTGTGGAGGTCGACGTAGAGCGCGTCGTAGAAGTAGCGGAGCGCGTCGTCCTGGTAGCCCACCTCGGCCGCCACGATCGACTGCACGACGGCCGACAGCGTCGAGTCGCCGGTGGTGATCGGGTCGTAGTACTCGAAGTCGGCCCGCTTCTGCTCAGGGGTGAACCGGTTGCCCTGCTGGAAGAGGGCGAGCACCACGTCGGTCTGCTTGAGCACCTGGAACCGGTAGATCACCAGCGGGTGGTAGTGCAGCAGCAGGGGACGTACCTCGTCCGGGGTGTTGGGCAGGTCCCACACCTCGCGGTCGAGGAAGTTGTCGTCCTGCGGGTGGATGCCGAGCCCCTCCTCGTAGGGGATGTGCATCGCGGCCGCGCAGCGACCCCACTCCTCGACCTCGTCGGGCGAGATGTCGAGCCGGCCCATGACCTGCGCATACTCGCGCGGATAGTCCGCCCGGAGCATCTCGATGGTCTCGACGGCCTTCTCCAGGTTGTAGCGGGCCATCACGTTGGTGAACAGGTTGTTGTTGACCACCGTGGTGTACTCGTCCGGCCCGGTCACGCCGTGGATGTGGAAGGACGGCTCGCCGTTGTGGCGCCAGAAGCCGAGGTCGGCCCACATCCGCGAGGTCTCGACCAGGATGTCGACACCCTCGCGGATGAGGTAGCCGATGTCACCGGTCGCGTAGACGTACTTCATCAGCGCGAAGGCGATGTCGGCGTCGATGTGCACCTGCGCGGTGCCGGCCGCGTAGTAGGCCGAGGCCTCCTGCCCGTTGATGGTGCGCCAGGCGAACAGCGCCCCCTTCGCGGCCATCTCCGAGGCTCGCTGCCGGGCCGCGGGGAGCATCACCGAGCGGGCGTGCATCACGTTGCGGGCGACCTCGGGCTGGGTGTAGCAGAGGAACGGGATGACGTAGCACTCCGTGTCCCAGAAGTAGTGCCCCTCGTAGCCCGAGCCGGTGACCCCCTTCGCAGGGACGCCGAGACCGTCGGTGCGGGCGGTCGCCTGGGCCAGCGAGAACAGGTTGAACCGGATCGCCTGCTGGGCCGCGGCGATGTCCTCGTCGTCCTCCGTACGGGCGGCGGAGATCTCGACGTCGGCGGCGGACCAGAACTCGTCGTACCAGGTGCGCTGGTCGCGCTCGAAGTGGCTGACGCCCAGGCGGATCGCCCGGTCGAGCGTACGTCCGCAGCGGTCGGCCAGCTCGCGCACCGGCACTCCACGGGAGGTGTGGTAGGCCACGGTCTTCTGCAACCGCAGCGTGCTGCCCTCGGTCGCGTCGACCCGGAAGACCGTCTTGGCCAGGTCGTCCTCGGCGCGGACGACGGTCTCGACCGGGTCCGGCGTCTCGATCTGGTGGGCGGCGCTGACCGCGATCGTCATCCCGGAGTTGGCACACCGGTAGCCGAGGGTCATCTGCTCCTCGTCGGCGACCGACATCTGCGGGAGCAGGACGCGGGTGTCGAAGGCGGAGGCCTTGCGCGGGTCCATGCCCTCGCCCAGCGCCGCCGACGGCACGTGGTACTCGTCCTTGCCGTCTTGCCGGTTCAGCAGCTGGGAGGAGACCACGATCGGCGCCGCGCCGCTCAGCATCGTGATCTCGAGGGTCTGGATCGAGAGGTGCCGCTGCGTCATCGACACCATCCGGGTCGACTTGATCGCGACCCGCTTGCCCGAGGGCGTACGCCACACCAGATGCCGCCGCAGCACACCCTCGCGGAAGTCGAGCACCCGCTCGTACTCCTCCAGGTCCGAGGTGCCGAAGGTCAGCGGCTCGTCGTCGACGTAGATCTTCATGATCTTGGCGTCGGGGGCGTTGACGATGGTCTGGCCTGTCTTGGCGAAGCCGTAGGCGTTCTCGGCGTGGCGGATCGGCCAGGTCTCGTGGAACCCGTTGATGAAGGTGCCGTGCGCGTAGGTCGGGCGACCTTCCTCGGGGGTGCCACGCATGCCGAGATAGCCGTTGGCGACGCTGAAGATCGTCTCGGTCAGGCCGAGGTCGTCGGGGGAGTAGCTCGTCTCCACCAGCCGCCACGGGTCGATGGGGTAACGGGCCCGGTCCAGGGGGTTCGGGCCGACGTTGGTTCTCACTGCTGTGCTCCTCGAGCAGGGTCGTCTGGGACAAGTTCAGCAAGGTCGGAAACGACGAGACTGGCGCCGGCGGCCGTGAGGGTGTCGTGGCCGGCGCCACGGTCCACCCCGACGACGAGCGCGAAATCTCCTGCCTTGCCGGCGCGCACCCCGGAGACGGCGTCCTCGAGGACGACGGCCTCGCTCGGGGTGGCTCCGAGGACCTTACCGGCGTAGACAAACGTGTCCGGTGCAGGCTTGCCGGGAAGACCCTGCTCTTCTGCGACGGCTCCCGACACGACCGTCTCGAAGCGGTCCAGCAGCCCCGCCGCCTTCAGCACTGTCGGCGCGTTGACCGACGAGGACACCACGCCGAGCCGGACGTCGAGGGTGGTCAGATAGTCCAGGAAGCGCACCGAGCCGGGGTAGGCCTCGACGCCGTCGCGTTCGAGCACCATGTTGAAGGCGTTGTTCTTCCGGTTGCCGAGACCGCAGACGGTCTCGAGCTCGGGCGCGTCGTCCGGGGTGCCCTCGGGAAGCCGGATGTCGCGGGAGGCGAGGAAGTCGCGGACGCCGTCGTAGCGCGGCTTGCCGTCGACGTACGCGAAGTAGTCCTGGTCGGTGTAGGCCGGCGCACCCGGGGTCTTCTCCTGCAGGTAGGCGTTGAACATCTCCTCCCATGCACGCATGTGCACGACCGCGGTCGGCGTGATCACGCCGTCCAGGTCGAAGAGGATCGCGGTGAACGTCTCCCAGGCAACAGGTCTGGTCATGACTTCAGGCTAGGGGCTGGGCGGCCCAGGCCGAAGAATCAGGCCCCGCTCGCGGTGGTGTTTTCCCTCACCGTTCTTTCGCCGAAATCTCCTGGCCACAGAAGCCGGGCGGGTGGATGCTGGAAGACATGGGTACGCAGCTGCTGGTTGGGACCCGCAAGGGTCTGTGGATAGGGCGCTCTGACGACGCCCGGCAGGACTGGGACTTCACCGGTCCGCACCATGACATGGAGGAGATCTACTCCGCCATGCTCGAGCCCGGGACCGGGCGAGTCCTTGCCGGATGCTCCTCGCTGTGGCTGGGTGCGCTGGTGCGCGCCTCGGCCGACGGTGGCGAGACCTGGACCGAGACCTCGATGTCGTTCCCCGAGGACGTCGACGCGAGCCTGGCCCGGGTCTGGCAGCTCCAGCCCGGCCTCCCGGAAGGCACGATCTGGGCGGGTGTCGAGCCCGGCGCGATCTTCCGGTCCCGTGATGGTGGGGCGAGCTTCGAGCTGGTGCGCGGGCTGTGGGACCACCCGCACCGCACCGAGTGGAACGAGGGCTTCGGCGGGCAGGCGTTCCACACGATCCTGCCGCACCCGACCGACCCCGACTCGGTGACC
Organism: Nocardioides sp. NPDC127514; assembly: GCF_040302125.1. NCBI lineage: Bacteria > Bacillati > Actinomycetota > Actinomycetes > Propionibacteriales > Nocardioidaceae > Nocardioides > Nocardioides sp. NPDC127514. The sequence goes on from NZ_JBEORF010000003.1 coordinate 184,693, forward strand.
GCGGCGATCTCGACCGGCGGCGTCTACCAGACCCGCGACGGCGGGGAGACCTGGGAGGCCCGCAACAACGGCATCATCGCGGTCTTCCTGCCCGAGGGGCAGCAGTACCCCGAGTTCGGCCAGTGCGTCCACAAGGTCGCCCGCCACTCCTCCCGTCCCGAGCGGCTCTACCTGCAGAACCACGGTGGCGTCTACCGCTCCGACGACGAGGGCCTGTCCTGGAAGTCCATCGCCGACGGGCTGCCCACCGACTTCGGCTTCGCGATGGTCGTCCACCCGCAGGAGCCCGACACGATCTTCACCTTCCCGATCGGCGCCGGCGAGTCCCGCTACCCACCGGAGGCCAAGCCGATCGTGTGGCGCTCGCGCGATGCCGGGGACCACTGGGAGGCGCTCGACAAGGGCCTGCCCGACCACTTCTACGTGGGCGTCATGCGCGACGCGATGTGCGCCGACGACCACGAGACCGCCGGGGTCTACTTCGGTGCCCGCAACGGCTCGGTCTGGGCGTCTGCCGACGCCGGCGAGACCTGGCGCGAGATCCTCCGCGACATCCCCGACGTGCTGGTGGTCAGGGCCGCGAAGATCTGAGGCGCACGGATCCGTAGCGTGTTGCCGTCCTCGATGCGGTCGGTCGAGGCTGCACAGGATCCTTGGTCTGGGGGCATGCTGGAGGTATGGGATGCCACTGGCTCACCGCCGTGCTCGTATGCGCGCTGTCCGCCTGTGGCGCCGGCACACCAGTCGGGTCCTCAACGACGCGGCCCCCGCCCTCGTCCTCGTTGGTTCCGGCGCCCACCCTTTCTGCGGAGCCGCGAGTGCGGCTGACCGTCGTCGGGGATCTGATGCTGACCCGCGGGGTGCCCGATGCGGCGGCGGCGCTGGCTCCGATGCAGGCTCGCTTGGCGGGCGCTGACATCACCGTAGGCAATCTCGAGTCGACGTTGTCGAAAGCAGGGAGCCCGACTCAGGGTGGGGATTCCTTCGGTGCTGGGCCGGAGGTGCTGCGGCCTCTGCGGGAGGCCGGTTTCGATGCGATCTCGTTGGCGAACAACCACACAGGTGACTTCGGCGACCGGGCGCTGACGGAGACGGTCGAGGCGTCATCGGGGGCAGGGATCGTGCCGTTCGGGGCAGGGCGGGATCTCGACGCGGCTGCCCGGCCGGCCGTGCTGGAGAGAGCCGGGATCACCTTCGCGTTCCTGGGGTTCAACGCGATCGGCGAGACGCCCCGGGCGACGAGGAGCGACCCGGGCGCCTTCTCGGTGCGGATGCCGCCACGTACGGGTCCTCTCGTCGATGCCGACCTGCGCCGGGTCGAGCGTGAGGTCCGAGCCGCCGAGAAGGTTGCCGACGTCGTGGTGGTGCTGCCGCACTGGGGTACGCAGTACACCCATCGCCCCGAGGCAGTCCAGCGCCATGTCGCCCGTCGTCTCGTCGCTGCCGGGGCGGATCTTGTCGCCGGCGGCCACCCGCACTGGGTCCAGCCGCTCGAGCGGGTCGGCGGCGTACCGGTCATCCACTCGCTCGGAAACTTCGTCTTCGACATGGACTTCATGTCCCAGACGATGGAGGGCGTCGTTCTCGAGGCGACCTTCCGCGGCGCCACGCTGGAGGATCTGAACCTCGTGCCCTACCGGATGGATCCTGAGACGTTTGCTCCACGCGTGGTGGGCGGTCGTGAGGCGGCCCGGATCCTTGGGCAGGCGAGGCCATGATCCGTCGTATCGCGTTCGCGGCCGGGTCCCTCCTCGTCCTCACCGGGTGCGGTGAGGCGTCACCGACCCCCGAGACCTCTCCGACAACAACCGCGACAGCGCCGGCCACCGCGGCCAAGCCCTCGCCCACCCCGAGCGAGACCCAGGCCGCCCCGCCATTGGCACCCGAGCAGCTCCGCGTCGGGACAGCGACCGACGCCGTACGCCATCTGGCGGGTGAGATCGGCCCGAGACCCGGGACGTCGCCCGCTTACCATCGAGCCGCAGCCTGGGTCGAGGGACAGCTGGCAGGGTTCGGCTGGCAGGTGCACCGACAGCGGTTCCAGACGCCTGCCGGAGTCTCGTGGGGCATCCCGGTCCGCGCGGGGGAGTCGGTCAACCTGGTCGCCGACAGAGGAGACGTACGCCCCGGGCAGCCGTGGCTCCTGGTCGGTGCCCACCTCGACACCGTGCCGCAGGCACCGGGTGCCGAGGACAACGCGTCCGGCGTGGCTGTGCTGCTGGCGATCGCCGAGACGGCCGCAGGACGGTCGACGAGGGTGCCGGTGCGGTTGGTCGTCTTCGGCTCCGAGGAGCCGCGAGGTGAGACCGACGGCGACCACCACTACGGCTCTCGCGCGTATGTTGCGTCCCTCACGCCCGTCGAGCGCAGAACGCTGGCCGGCATGGTCTCACTGGACCGGGTCGGCGTAGGGGACGCTGTCCCGGCGTGCGGCGCACGCCCAGGACTCGACCGCACCCTGGCGAGCCTCCGAGCGGCGGCAAGGCGCGCGAAGGTGCCGACCACCGGCTGCTCCCAGACCCCCAACCGTTCCAGCGACCACTGGTCCTTCGTACGGGCGGGCCTGCCCGGCGTGCGCCTCGGTTCGACTCCATACGCCGCCTACCACTCACCCGCCGACACACCCGACGTCGTCGACCCGGCCCAGCTCGTGCGCACCGGCCGGATCATGCTTGCGTGGCTCGCCTGACGTCCGCGGTTCGTCGCTGGTCGAACGATCCACCCGAACCGGTCTAGCCTTCTGGCATGCCCACTCTTCGCTCCGCAACCTCGACCTCGGGCCGCAACATGGCGGGTGCCCGCGCGCTGTGGCGCGCGACCGGCATGACCGATGACGACTTCGGCAAGCCGATCATCGCGATCGCCAACTCGTTCACCGAGTTCGTACCCGGCCATGTCCACCTCCGTGACCTCGGCAAGATCGTCGCCGAGAAGATCCAGGAGGCCGGGGGAGTGGCCAAGGAGTTCAACACGATCGCCGTCGACGACGGCATCGCGATGGGCCACGCCGGGATGCTCTACTCGCTGCCGAGCCGTGAGCTGATCGCGGATGCGGTCGAATACATGGTGGAGGCGCATCGCGCCGACGCGATCGTGTGCATCTCCAACTGCGACAAGATCACCCCCGGCATGCTGCTCGCCAGCCTGCGCCTCAACATCCCGGTCGTCTTCGTCTCCGGCGGCCCGATGGAGGCCGGCAAGACGGTCGCCGTCGAAGGCCTGGTCCACGACAAGCTCGACCTGGTCGACGCGATGGTGCTCTCGGTCAACGAGGCGGTCAGCGACGAGCTGCTCGACACGGTCGAGCGCTCCGCCTGTCCGACCTGCGGCTCCTGCAGCGGCATGTTCACCGCCAACTCGATGAACTGCCTCACCGAGGCCATCGGCCTCAGCCTGCCCGGCAACGGGTCGACCCTGGCCACCCACGCCAAGCGCCGGGCGCTCTTCGAGGAGGCCGGCCGGACGATCGTCGAGCTGTGCCGCCGCTACTACGAGGAGGGCGACGAGTCCGTCCTGCCGCGGAGCATCGCCAACCGGTCCGCGTTCGAGAACGCGGTCGCCCTCGACGTCGCCATGGGCGGCTCGACCAACACCGTTCTGCACCTGCTCGCGGCCGCGCGTGAGGCCGAGCTCGACTTCAACGTGCACGACATCGACGCGATCTCGCGTCGGGTGCCGTGCCTGAGCAAGGTCGCGCCTAACAGCCCGAAGTACCACATGGAGGACGTCCACCGCGCCGGCGGCATCCCTGCCCTGCTCGGCGAGCTGCGCCGCGGCGGCGCGCTCAACGAGGACGTCCACACCATCCACTCCGACACCATCGACGAGTGGCTCGGCACCTGGGACATCCGCGCCGAGAACCCCAGCCAGGAGGCGCTCGACCTCTTCCTCGCCGCACCGGGCGGGGTGCGTACGACCGAGGCGTTCTCCACCGAGAACCTCTGGGCGAGCCTGGACACCGACGCCGCCGAGGGCTGCATCCGCGACTTCGAGCACGCCTACTCCGCAGACGGCGGGCTGGCGATCCTGTCGGGCAACATCGCCCCCGACGGCTGTGTCGTGAAGACCGCCGGGGTCCCCGACGACTGCCTGACCTTCACGGGCACCGCGATCGTCTTCGAGTCCCAGGACGCCGCGGTCGAGGGCATCCTCGCCAAGAAGGTCGAGGCCGGCCACGTCGTGGTGATCCGCTACGAGGGTCCGAAGGGCGGGCCGGGCATGCAGGAGATGCTCTACCCGACCTCGTTCCTCAAGGGCCGCGGCCTGGGCCAGAAGTGCGCGCTGATCACCGACGGCCGCTTCTCCGGCGGCACCAGCGGCCTCTCGATCGGCCACGTCTCCCCGGAGGCGGCCGGCGGCGGCCTGATCGCCCTGGTCGAGGACGGCGACCCGATCTCCATCGACATCCCGAACCGCTCGATCTCCCTCGACGTCGACGACCTCGTCCTCGACCAGCGTCGCGCCGCTCAGGAGAAGCGGGACAAGCCCTACACCCCGGCCAACCGCGACCGTAAGGTCTCCGCGGCTCTGCGGGCGTACGCCTCGATGGCCACCTCGGCCTCCGACGGCGCCTACCGCCTCGTGCCGGAGTAACGGGCGTGGGAAAGGTTCATGCCCGCGTCGAGGGCCGGCTGCGGGAGTTCGTCGATCGTCAGGTCGTCTTCTTCGTAGCCACCGCACCGCTCTCCGACGAGGGCCACGTCAACCTGTCGCCCCGGGGCATCCCGGGCACCTTCGGGATGCTGGACGAGCTCACCTTCGCGTGGCTTGACGGCACCGGGAGCGGCAGCGAGACGATCGCGCACCTGCGTGAGAACGGCCGGATCACGGTGATGTTCTGTGCCTTCGACGGGGCGCCGAACATCGTCCGCTTCCACGGGCGCGGCCGGGTCGTGACCCGCTACGACGAGGAGTACGCCGACCTGGCCGGCCGCTTCACGGACCTTCCCGGTGCCAGGGCGGTCGTCGTCGTGGACATCGAGCGAGTCTCCGACTCCTGTGGCTACGCCGTACCGCTGATGTCCTACGTCGGCGAGCGCGACCTGCTCCCGGCGTACTTCGAGCGCAAGGGGGTCGAGGGCTCGGCCGAGTATCGGCGCCGGAAGAACCTGGCCAGTCTCGACGGGCTCCCGGCATTCGACTTCGACCCGGCATCCGAATAGCCGTCTCCGCAGCTGTCGAAACGGACGCCATCCGTTCGTGGCATGGGTGAGGGGCCGACACGGCGGCCCACCTGATGCGGGAGTGGTTGCGATGTCGAATCAGAAGTCGGCTCGGTGGAAGCGGAATCTGCTGGTCTTCCTCGGCGGCCAGACGGTGTCGTCGTTGGGATCGATGATCGTCGGGTACGCGGTGATGTGGCACCTCACGGTCGAGACCGGGTCTGCCGCGGTGCTGACCCTGAGCGTCGCGGCCGGGATGCTGCCGCAGGCGGTGGTGTCGGTCTTCGGCGGCGTATGGGCCGACCGGCATTCGCGCAAGCTGTTGATCATCGGGGCCGACTCGGCGATCGCGGTGGCGACCTTGGTGCTCGCGCTGCTGATGCTGAGCGGTGTCGGTGACCTGTGGATGATCTTCGTCGCGATGGCGGTCCGCTCGGCGCTGGCCGGGATCCAGGGGCCGGCGGTCAACGCCATGCTCCCGCAGATCGTCCCGGCCGAGCACCTGATGCGGGTCAACGGGACCCAGCAGACGATCCAGTCGGGGATGATGCTGTTCGCGCCGGCGGTGGCCGCCGCGGTCTACGCGAGCACCGGCATCGTCGCAGTCTTCTTCATCGACGTGGTCACGGCCGTGGCCGGCGTACTCCTGCTGCTTCTGGTGCCGGTGGCGCGGATGGTCCGCTCGACCGAACCGGTGAGCTACTTCGGCGACCTCCTCGCCGGGGTGCGGTACGTCCGGGGGAACGCCTCGGTGCGCTGGGTGATGGGCCTCGTGGCCGTCGTCATGTTCATGGCGGGCGCCCCGGCGCACCTCACGCCGCTGATGATCACGCGCAGCTTCGGCGACGAGGTCTGGATGCTGAGCGTCAACGAGCTGTTCTGGAGTGTCGGGATGGTCGTCGGCGGCGCGCTGATCGCCATCTTCGGGCCCAAGGTGAAGCGCCGGGTGCGGCTGATGGTGGCCGCCTCGGTCGGTGTCGGGGTGCTCGTCATCGGGCTGGGCGTCTCCACCGACTTCTGGGTGTTCTCGGTCGCCGGCCTGGTGATCTGCATCCTCTTCCAGACGCTGCTGGTGCCCGCCGCGACGGTCCTGCAGGAGCAGGTCGAGGACTCGATGCGCGGCCGGGTGTTCGGGTTCTACGGGATCGTCATGTCGGTGTCGATGCCGGTCTCGATGATCGTCTTCGGGCCGCTCGCGGACAGGTTCGCGGTGGAGTCGGTGATGGTCCTGGCCGGGGTGCTGCTCCTGGGCTGCCTGGTCGGGATGCTCGCCCTCGGCAGCGCCCGGCGCTCGCTCGCCACGGTGGACGCGGCCGCCTCCTGAGTGCCGCGTCCTGAGAACAGCCTCCTGAGCAACGGTCACGGCGGTCGGAGACAATGACCGCCGTGACCGATTTCTCCTATCCCGCAGGTGCTGTCGTCGAAGGCTGGAAGGCGCGGCCGTGGCCCGAGCCGGTGACTCTCGAGGGAAGCTACGTCCGGGTCGCGCCGCTCTCGTCGGCGCAGTACTCGGACCTCTACGCCGCGGTCTGTGGCCCCGACGACGCCGACCTGTGGACCTACCGGCCGATCACCATGCCGACCTCGCTGCAGGACCTGTGGATGCACCTGGCGGGGCTCGTCGACGCGGCCGACGTCGTGCCGTTCGCGTTCGTCCCGAAGGAAGGCGAGGGAGAGGGCAGGGCGAGCGGTGTCGCGGGCTTCCACGCGATCAACCCGGCGAACGGAAGCATCGAGGTGGGCGGGGTGCTCTTCGGGTCCGCGCTGGCCCGCACCAGGGCCGCGACCGAGGCGATCCACCTCCTCATGCGGCACGCGTTCGACACGCTGGGATACCGGCGCTTCGAGTGGAAGCTCGACTCGCTCAACGAACCGTCCCGGCGAGCCGCGGAACGACTCGGGTTCAGCTACGAGGGCAGGTTCCGCAACCACATGGTGGTGAAGGGCCGCAACCGCGACACCGACTGGTTCTCGGTCGCCGCGGAGGAGTGGCCGAAGGTGCGCGAGAGCCACGAGCGCTGGCTCGCGCCGGAGAACTTCGACGAGCAGGGCCGCCAGCTCAGCCGGCTCCGGCCGAAGGTCGGCTAGGGCGCGTCCACCGCCACCACGTGGTGGCGCCCCATCGGCAGCATGAGCGGCTTGTCCGAGACGGGGTCCTGGATGATCGTGCTGCGCATGCCGAAGACGTCCCGCACGAGCTCGGGGACCAAGACCTCATGAGGCCGGCCGGCGGAGTGCAGGCGGCCGTCGTGCAGCGCGATGAGATGGTCGGCGTAGCGTGCCGCGAGGTTGAGATCGTGGAGCACCATCACGATCGTGGTGCCGGCGCTGCGGTTGAGGTCGGTCAGCAGGTCGAGCACCTCGACCTGGTGGCTGATGTCGAGGAAGGTGGTGGGCTCGTCGAGGAGCAGCACCTCGGTCTCCTGCGCGAGCGCCATCGCGATCCAGACCCGTTGCCGCTGCCCACCGGACAGCTCGTCGACGGTGCGACCCATCAGATCGACGGTGTCCGTGGCACGAAGCGCAGCGGTCACCGCACGGTCGTCGGCCTCCGACCATCGCGCCAGAACTCGCTGGTGCGGGTGCCGGCCGCGGCCCACCAGCTCGCCGACGGTGATCCCCTCGGGCGCGATCGGCGACTGCGGCAGCAGGCCCATCCGACGGGCGAGCTGCTTGGCGGGAGTCGCGTGAACCTCCTTGCCGTCCAGGAGCACGCGGCCGGTCCGAGGCGGCAGCAGCCGCGTCATCGAACGAAGCAGCGTCGACTTTCCGCAGGCGTTCGGGCCGACGATGGCGGTGACCTCGCCCGGGGCGATGACGAGATCCAGGTCGTGCACGACCTCGCGGTCGCCGTAGCCGAGAGTCAGCTTCTCGATCTCAAGGCGCGGCGGGCCGTCGGGCTGGTCAGCGGGCTGGTTGGTGGTCACAGAGTGCCTCCGACTCGGTTGACACGGACGATGAGGTAGAGGAGATACGGGGCGCCGAGGATGCCGGTGACGACGCCGACCGGCAGCCGGGTCCCAAAGGCGTACTGGCCCGCGAAGTCGGCGACCAGGGTGAGCAGCGCGCCGACCAGGGCCGCCGGAACCAGGAGAGAGCCCCGGGAGCCGACCACCCGGGCGGCGATGGGCCCGGACAGGAGAGCGAGGAACGCGATCGGCCCGGACGCAGCCGTCGCGACGCACACGAGTCCGACAGCGGCGACGATGGTGAGCAGCCGCGTGCGTTCGATGCGTACGCCGAGCGCGGAGGCCGCGTCGTCACCGAGCTGTGCGGCGGCGAGGGCACGGGTCTGGAGGAGCACGGCGCCGCCCAGCACGACGACCGCCGTGAGGACCACGAGGACGTCGCGCCACAGTGCTCCGTTCAGGCTGCCGGTCAGCCAGCGCAGCGCCTCGGCGAGCTGGAAGTTGGTGGCGCGCTCGAGCTGCCAGGCGATGACGCTCTGCATCATCGCGGCCACGCCGATTCCGATGAGGATCAAGCGTGTGCCGGCAGCGGTGCCGCGCCGATAGGCCAGCAGGTAGATGGTGAGCGCGACGCCCACCCCCGCCGCGACCGCGACCCACGAGACGACGAGGCCGCCGAGCGAGAAGCTCACGATGGCGACGGCCGCGGCCGCGCTCGCGCCCTCGGTGACGCCGATGACGTCGGGGCTCGCGAGCGGGTTGCGCAGCAGGGTCTGGAAGGTGACGCCCGCCAGGCCGAAGGCGATCCCCACCAGCAGGGCGAGGGTGGCTCGGGGCAACCGCAGCCGTCCGACGATGAACTCGGCACCGCCGGCGTCGTCGCCGAACACGACACCAGCCACCTCGGCGAGTCCGTAGGTGGTCGACCCCAGCATCAAGCTGCCGAGGTAGGCGCCGGCCACGAGTGCCGCCAGAAGGGCGATCAGCTGGCGACGCCGGCGCTCACGGCTCCGCCGTGCCGCGACGACCCGGCGCAGATCTGCGTCGGCGTCGCCCGCGGCCTCGGACCCGATGACGTACGGAGAGAGACTCACAGCTCACGCACCTTGGCCTGCCGGACGACCGCGATGAGGACCGGCGCTCCGACGAGGGCGGTGATGATCCCGACGTCCACCTCGGTCGGAGGGGCGATGACTCGTCCGAGGACGTCCGCGACCAGCAGCAGGACGGCGCCGCCCATCATGCTGAAGGGCAGCAGCCAGCGGTGGTCGGTCCCGATGAGGAGCCGGCCGAGGTGTGGCACGACCAGCCCGACGAACGCGATCGGACCGGTGATCGCGGTGGTGGCTCCGGCGAGCGTGACGGCGCCGGCGGCGGCCAGCAGCCTGGTCCGGTTCACGTGCTCGCCGAGGCCGGAGGCGAGGTCGTCGCCGAGGCCGAGCATGTTGAGGCCGCGTACGCACCACAGGCACAGCAGGGCGCCGACGAGGAGGAACGGCGCCATCATCCACAGCTTGTCGTCGGTGGCTCCGCCGACGCCGCCGACCTGCCACGAGACCACGTTCTCCGAGATGTCGGGTCGCGGGAGGACGACCGCGGTGACGAAGGAGGACAGCGCGGCGGCGGTGGCGGCGCCGGCGAGGGTGAGCTTGAGCGGCGTGGCCCCGCCTCGGCCCAGAGATCCGACCGTCCACACGAACGCCGATGCGAGGGCTGCGCCGAGGACGGCGACCCAGATGTAGCTGGTCGGGGAGACCAGACCGAACCAGGCGATGCCGCTGACGACGGCTAGCGAGGCGCCCGTGTTGACCCCCAGGATGCCGGGGTCGGCCAGGGGGTTGCGAGTGATGCCCTGCAGCACCAGACCCGATACCGCCAGCGCGGCTCCCGCGACGGCGGCCAGCACGGTACGTGGCACCCGCTTGGCGACAGCGGCCTGCGCGAATCCCTCTGCCTGGCCGGAGATCCCGGCCCAGATGTCGGCCCAGGACACCTCGCGCGAGCCCATGATGATGGAGGTGGCCGAGGCCGCCATCACTGCCGCGGCGAGCACGAGCAGCGCCAGGCTCCGCGTCCGCCGGGTGCCCCGCAGCTGGGCTGCGGGGTCGGCGGGCGCGGAGTCCCTGCGGCTGGTGAGAGACGTCGTCATCTCACTTGGTGGTGTACGCAGCTGCGTCGGCCAGCAGGCCGACGTAGTCCTCCGCCAGGGCGGCCACCGACAGCGCGGTCGGGTTGGCAGCCGTGCCCATGGCCTCGGCGCCGTCGAGGGTCACGATCGCCTTGTTCTTCACGGCCGGCAGCTGGGAGAGCACGGGGTCCCCCTCGAGGGCGTCGATGAGCTCCTGGCCGCCATAGGTGATGATGACGTCGACGTCGGCGAGCTCCTCGGCCCGCTCGGCGCTGATCGAGCCGGAGTAGTCGGCGCTGTCGCCGGTGGCCTTGACGATGCTCGGCGCGATCTCCATGCCGATGTCGGTGAGGTACTTGGACCGGGTGTCAGCGGCGCTGTAGAAGTTGATCTCGCTCAGGTCGGCCGGGTCGACGTGGGTCATGAACATGCCGGTCGTGCCCTCGAGCTCGGGCCGCGTCGCCGCGGCGTCGGCGATGGTCTTCTCGAGGTCCGCGACCAGGTCCTTGCCCTCGGACTCCATGCCGAGGCCCTTGGCGTTCTGGAGAATGGAGTCGCGCCACTCGGTCGCCCACGGGTCGTCCGGGTAGGCGACCACCGGGGCGATCTCGCTGAGGGTCTTGTAGTCGTCCTTGGTCAGGCCCGAGTAGCCGGCGAGAATGACGTCGGGATCCGTGCCCGCGACGGCCTCGAAGTCGTAGCCATCGGTCTCGTCGAACAGCACGGGCGTCTCCGCGCCGAGCTCCTTCAGCTTGTCCTCGGTCCACTGCTGGACGCCATCGCCGTCGTCGTCGCCCCAGGTCATCTTCGACATGCCCACCGGCACGATGCCCAGCGCGAGCGGGACCTCCTGGTTGGCGAAGTCGACGGTGGCCACCCGCTCGGGCTTCTCCTCGATGACCGTCTCGCCGAAGGCGTGCTGCACGGTGACCGGCTTCCAGCCGTCGCCAGCGGCGCTCTTCGAAGAATCCTTGGCGTCAGATCCACACGCTGCCAAGCCTGCCGCGACCGCGATCAGTGCGACGGGCACCGCCGCCTTCCGTGCGATGAACATCTCGTCCCGCTTTCTGTTATTAGGTAAGGCGTACCTTACTAGACGTCTTTACTCTACGCGGGATTGCGTACCTGTTCTCCGCTCCTGAGCCGATGTGCCGGTGGCTGGAGCGCAGCAGTCTGGGGGCATCGAGAAGCCCAACAGATTGGACACGAGCAATGAGCATCAACGAGACGGTGGCAACCCTCGCCGTGACCGGCGACAACTGGGGTCCGTGGCGCGAGAACGGACCATGGCAGGACGGGGGAGGGCCGCCGGCGTTCTGGCCGATCTTCCCGATCCTGTGGTTCCTGGTGATCGCGGCGATCATCACCGCGGTCGTCCTCTACAACCGCAAGCGGGTGGCCGAAGGGCCGCGGCGCGCGGGTGAGGCCAGGCTGGCCGAGAGGTACGCCGCGGGCGAGATCGACGAGAACGAGTACCGGGCTCGCCGGGACGTTCTGCGCGAGAAGCCGGGCCGGACGAAGGAGACCTGACGGCCTCCGCTGGTCCATGGCAGTGTGGCTGTCATGGACCAGCGCATCAGCTTCATCACCCTGGCCGTCGCCGACGTGGCGGCGAGCCGGGCGTTCTATGTCGACGGGCTCGGCTGGACTCCCGAGATGGAAGCGGACGGCGTGCTCATGATCCGCGTCGGTGAGCACGTCATCCTCTCGCTGTGGGACCGGGGCGAGTTCGAGGAGGAGGTCGGCACGATCGCCGTCGCCGACGGCGTCGCGCCGTTCACCCTCGCCCACAACGTCGCCACCCGCGAGGAGGTCGACGGCGTCCTGGAGCTCGCCCGGTCGCTCGGGCGTGAGGCCTCAGCCGCCGAGGAGCGGGTCTGGGGCGGCTACACCGGCTACTTCGCCGACCCCGACGGCGTGCGCTGGGAGGTCGCCTACAACCCCGGCCCGGTGGGGCAGACCGTGCTGCCTTGACCCTCAGCCCGCGAACCCGGGCAGATACTCCTCGAGGATCTCCCGGAACGGCGCCTCCGCGTTGAGCTGCGCCAGCACCCCGAGACCACCGAGCCAGACCCGGTGGATGAGCAGGTAGGACGGCGGCAGATTGAGCTTGAGGCCGACCGTGTAGGCGGGATCCTTGGGGTCGTTGATCCGCTTGAACTCCTCCCGCATCCACTCCCGGGTGAACCGGAAGCGCTCCTCCAGCGCCGGGGTCACGAACGGCGCCAGGTAGTCGAGCACGTGCTGCGGCTCGACCTTGATGCCCTCGCGGATGAAGCCCACGTCGCGCAGGCCTGCGACCAGGGCGTCCGCGTCGCCGGTCGCGGCGATCCGGATCAGCCGCCCCATCGGCTCGGGGAAGCCCCGCTCCGGGAGCCGCGCGGCGAGCCCGAAGTCGAGCACGGCCATACGGCCGTCGGGAAGGACCCGGAAGTTGCCGGGGTGCGGGTCGGCGTGGAGCATCCCGGTCAGCCCGGGCGCGGAGAACCAGAACCGGGCGAGCAGCTCGCCGTAGTGGTCGCGCTCCTCGGGAGTGCCCTCGGCGATCACCTTCGCGATCGAGCCCTCCGACTCCACCCACTCGGTGACGAGCACCGAGGGGCCCACGGCGACGACATCGGGTACGTCGATGAGGGGATGGGAGGCGTACGCCTCGGCGAAGACGCGCTGGGCCTCGGCCTCCTTCGGGTAGTCGAGCTCCTCGACGACCCGCTCCTGCAGCTCGGCGACCAGCGCCTTGACGTCCATCCCGGGAACCACCGCGTTGCCGATCGCCGCGACCCGGCCGATCTGGCGCAGGTCGGCGCGCAGCGCTTCGTCGGCGCCCGGATACTGCACCTTCACCGCGACCTCGCGACCATCCGCCCACCGGCCGCGATGCACCTGCCCGATCGAGGCCGAGGCCGCTGGCTCGTCGGAGAGCTCGATCAGCTGCTCAGACCAGTCGGGGCCGAGGTCGCGGGCCAGCAGGCCGCGTACGATCCCGGTCGGCATCGGGGGAGCGGAGTCCTGGAGCCGGGTGAGCTGGGCGCGGTAGTGGGCCGCCTGCGACTCCGGCAGCGCCGCCTCCATCACCGAGAGCATCTGCCCGAACTTCATCGCGCCACCCTTGAGCTCGCCCAGGGTGCGAAACAGCTGGTCGGCCGTACGCTGGTGCACATCGGCAAGCACCGCCTCGGCGGGCTTGCCCCCGATCCGCTTCCCGAGCCCGAGCGCCTTGCGCCCGGCGTACCCCATAGGCAGTGCGGCCAGCTTCGCCGTCCGTGTCGCCGCTCGCCGCGGCAACCCCTTCGACGACCCCTCCGCGTCACTCATGAGGCCAGTGTGCCTGTCGGCTGCAACTTGCACACCGCGAAGTAGCCTTCCCGCATGAGTGAGCGCCAGCGAACGACGACAAGCGTCATGCCACCGCATCCGTACTCTTTGCCCTGCCCTACGGAGGCGGTGGCATGACCTCTGAGCTGACGATCGTAACCCCGCTCGACCCCGCCGGGGAGGACCCGTTCGGCTGGTTGGAGGAGGTCGAAGGGGTCGAGGCGCTGGCCTGGGTCCGGGCCCGCAACGACGAGGCGCACGCGAGCGTCGGCGCCGATCCCGTCTTCGCCAAGATCGAGGCGCAGATCCTCGAGGTCCTCGACTCCGACGACCGGGTGCCCGAGGTCTCGCGCCTCGGCGAGCATCTCTACAACTTCTGGCGCGACGCCGACCACGAACGCGGCATCTGGCGGCGCACCACGCCGGAATCCTACCGCACCGACGATCCCGAGTGGGAGATCCTGCTCGACCTCGACGCGCTCGCCGAGAAGGAGGGCGAGAGCTGGGTCTGGCACGGCGCCTCGGTGCTCCGCCCCGAGCCCGGTGAGCCGTGGCGCAAGGTGCTCGTCGACCTCTCCCCGGGCGGCTCGGACGCCGACGTGACCAGGGAGTTCGACCTCGTCGAGAAGGCGTTCGTCGCGCCTGCGGACGGTGGCTTCACCCGTGCCGTCGAGCAGGGCGGCGCCAAGGGCGCGCTCTCCTGGTGCGGCCCCGACGCGGTCTACGTCTACACCGACTTCGGCCCGGGATCGCTCACGCCGAGCGGCTACCCGCGGATCGTGAAGCTGTGGCGCCGCGGCACCCCGTTCGAGGACGCGGCGGTGGTCTACGAGGGCACCGACGAGGACATGTACATCTCCGCCCGCCGCATCCACACCCCCGGCTTCGAGCGCGACCTGGTCAGCCGCTCGATCGCGTTCTACAAGTCCGAGACGTACGTCGCCACCGACCCCGGCACCCCCGAGCAGACTCTCACCAAGCTCGACATCCCCGACTCGGCCGAGGCCGGCTTCCACCGCGAGTGGCTGGTCATCGAGCTGCGCGAGGAGTGGACGGTCGCCGGAGCGACGTACGCCGCCGGCTCGCTGCTCGCGACCGACGCGGAGCGGTTCCTGGCCGGTGAGCGCGACCTGACCGTGCTCTTCGAGCCCACCGCGAAGACCTCTCTCGCCGGGGCGACCTGGACCCGCAACCACCTCGTCCTCAACGTATTCGAGGACGTCAAGAACCAGCTGCATGTGCTGACCCCCTCGCCCTCCGGCGAGTGGAGGCGCTCGGAGTTCCCCGTGACCGACCCGGTGGCCGCCGTCGGCACCCGTGCCGTCGACGCGGTCGAGTCCGACGAGGTCTGGGTCGTCACCAGCGGCTACCTGACCCCCACGACGTACGGGCTGACCGAGATCGGCGCGGAGACGATCGAGCCGCTCAAGTCGGCGCCGGCCTGGTTCGACACCGAGGGGCTCCGCGCCGAGCAGCGTTTCGCGACCTCGGCGGACGGCACCCGGATCCCCTACTTCATCGTCGGCGCCGAGGCTGCCCTCGCCGGCGGCGGTCGACCGGCGCCGACGCTGCTCTACGGCTACGGCGGCTTCGAGATCCCGATGACGCCGGGCTACTCCGCCGGTGTCGGCCGGTCCTGGCTCAGCGAGGGCGGTGTCTACGCCGTCGCCAACATCCGCGGGGGAGGGGAGTACGGCCCGGCCTGGCATCAGGCGGCGTTGAAGGAGAACCGGCACAAGGCGTACGAGGACTTCGCCGCGGTCGCCCGCCACCTCGCCGAGACCGGTGTGACCGACGCCCAGCACCTCGGGATCCAGGGTGGCTCCAACGGCGGGCTGCTGACCGGCAACATGCTCACCCTCTACCCCGAGCTGTTCGGCGCGGTCGTGATCCAGGTGCCGCTGCTGGACATGAAGCGCTACTCGCATCTTCTCGCCGGAGCGAGCTGGATGGCCGAGTACGGCGACCCGGACGTCCCGGAGGAGTGGGAGTACATCCGGACCTTCTCGCCCTACCACCTGCTGGACGCCGCCAGGACCTACCCGCCCGTCCTGCTCACCACCTCCACCAAGGACGACCGCGTCCACCCCGGCCACGCCCGCAAGATGGCCGCGCTCCTGGCCGCGACCGGCAAGGACGTCACCTACTACGAGAACATCGAGGGCGGCCACGGCGGCGCTGCCAACAACGCCCAGTCAGCCCATCTCTCCGCCTTCGCGTGGACCTTCCTGCGCGAGCGGCTCGGACTGGTCTGAGAGCTCCAGGACCACGACCGGAGTGGGGTGCGAGCGGCGGGCGGCGAAGTCGTCCAGCTCACCCCACCCGTCGTCGGAGGCCGCGAGCACCTTCCACAGCCGCTCCCGGTCGGGCCCGGTGGCCTCGCGGGCGCGAACCCGCTGCCGGCCGTCGACGGTCTCGACGACGGCATCGGGGTGCGCCAGCAGGTTGAGCCACCAGGCGGGCGGCGGGTCGGCCCAGCCGTTCATCGCCAACGTGACGTAGCTCGACCCGTCGGGGACGTAGGACACGATCACCGAGCGCTCCTGTCCGGTGCGGCGCCCGACCGTGGTCAGCCGGAGCATGCCGGCCCGGTCGGCGCGTGGGCGGCGCAGGAAGCGGGCTCCGCCCGCGGCGTACAACCGGCGGTGGAACCACCACGCGGCGCGGATGAACCAGCGTGGCGGCAGCCACGGGGACTTCTGCTTCTCGTCGGTCGACATCGATGCCTCCGTAGGGCAGTCAGACCCGAGAACCATGTGTCCGGCCAGCGTATCGACGGCCGCGGGCCGTTCGCCTCGGTGAGAACCCTGAGATCCGCAACCGAACGACTGACAGATACTGGGACGGTGATCTCAGATCATGGGACGCGCGATAGGGTGTGGTGACACGGCGCGACACATGGGGTTAACGTGTGGGCATGCTGAACAGCATTCTCGTACTTATCAGGCGCGTCGCCTAGGAGCCACTGGCCCCAGACGACGCGTCTCCCTCCGTTGCCCGCCGGGCCGGAGGGTTTTTTGTTGCACAAGCAGCCCACCACGAGATCCCATGAGTAGAAGCTCCGATGAGTAGGACGGCGGACATGAGCGAGCAGATGACAGGCGCACAGAGCCTGATCAAGTCGCTGGAAGCAGCGGGAGCCGAGAACATCTTCGGCATTCCGGGAGGAGCGATCCTTCCGGCCTACGACCCGCTGATGGACTCGAAGATCCGCCACATTCTCGTACGTCATGAGCAGGGCGCCGGCCACGCCGCCCAGGGCTACGCCGCCGCGACCGGCAAGGTCGGGGTCTGCATGGCCACCAGCGGCCCGGGTGCGACGAACCTGGTCACCCCGCTCGCCGACGCCAACATGGACTCCGTGCCGATGGTGGCCATCACCGGCCAGGTCGGCGCGGCGATGATCGGCACCGACGCCTTCCAGGAGGCGGACATCCGCGGCATCACGATGCCGGTCACCAAGCACAGCTTCCTCATCACCGACCCCGCGGAGATCCCGCTGCGGGTCGCTGAGGCCTTCCACCTCGCCTCCTCCGGGAGGCCGGGTCCGGTCCTCGTCGACGTCACCAAGTCGGCGTTGCAGGCCACCACCACCTACCGGTGGCCGACCGAGCTCCACCTGCCGGGCTACCGCCCGGTGACCAGGCCGCACGCCAAGCAGATCCGCGAGGCGGCGCGCCTGATGCTGGAGGCCAAGAAGCCGGTCCTGTACGTCGGTGGCGGCACCATCCGCTCCGGCGCCCACCGCGAGCTGCTGCAGCTGGCCACGCTCACCGGGATCCCGGTCGTGACCACCCTGATGGCGCGCGGCGCCTTCCCCGACTCCCACCCGCAGCACCTCGGGATGCCAGGCATGCACGGCACCGTCCCCGCCGTCGCCGGCCTGCAGAAGTCGGACCTGATCATCAGCCTCGGCGCCCGCTTCGACGACCGCGTCACTGGCAACCTGGACTCCTTCGCCCCCAACGCCAAGGTGATCCACGCCGACATCGACCCGGCCGAGATCGGCAAGAACCGCTACGCCGACGTCCCGATCGTGGGCGACGTGCGTGAGGTCCTCACCGACCTGATCGCGGTGCTCACCGCCGAGAAGGAAGCCGGCAAGGAGGGCGACTACGAGGGCTGGGTCGCGTTCATGGCCGGGATCAAGAAGGCGTACCCGCTCGGCTACGACCTTCCCGCCGAGGGCCTCTCTCCGCAGTACGTCATCGAGCGGCTCGGCAAGATCTCCGGCGAGGAGACGATCTTCACCGCCGGCGTCGGCCAGCACCAGATGTGGGCCGCGCAGTTCATCGGCTACGAGCACCCCAACACCTGGATCAACTCCGGCGGCCTCGGCACGATGGGCTACTCCGTCCCGGCCGCGATGGGCGCGAAGGTCGGCTGCCCGGACTCCACGGTGTGGTCGATCGACGGCGACGGCTGCTTCCAGATGACCAACCAGGAGCTGGCCACCTGCGCGATCGAGGGGATCCCGATCAAGGTCGCGATCATCAACAACGACAACCTCGGCATGGTGCGCCAGTGGCAGACGCTCTTCTACGGCGAGCGCTACTCCAACACCAACCTGCAGTCCCACGGCCAGCCCAAGCGCATCCCTGACTTCCCCAAGCTGGCCGAGGCCATGGGCTGCGTCGGCCTGGCCTGCGACTCTGCCGACGACGTCGACGCCACCATCGAGAAGGCCATGGAGATCAACGACATGCCCGTCGTCGTCGACTTCCGGGTCAACAAGGACGCCATGGTGTGGCCGATGGTCGCCGCCGGCTCCTCCAACGACGAGATCCAGTACGCGCGCGACCTCGCGCCCGAGTTCGACGAGGACGACCTGTGATGAGCATTCAGCCCGTGAAGACCGGCGGCAAGCACACGCTGAGCGTCCTGGTCGAGAACAAGCCCGGCGTCCTGGCCCGCGTGGCCGCGCTCTTCTCGCGTCGCGGCTTCAACATCGAGTCTCTCGCGGTCGGTCCGACCGAGCACGACGAGCTCTCCCGCATGACGGTCGTGGTCAATCTCGAGAACACCCCCCTCGAGCAGGTCACCAAGCAGCTCAACAAGCTGGTCGAGGTGATCAAGATCGTCGAGCTCGAGCCTGAGACGCGCGTCCAGCGCGCGCTCATGCTGGTCAAGATCACCGCCACCACGGAGACCCGCAGCCAGGTGCTCGACACCATCCAGCTCTTCCGGGCGAAGGTCGTCGACGTGTCCACCGACACGGTCATCGTCCAGCTCGCCGGCAACACCGGGAAGCTCAACGACTTCCTCCGGGTCATCGAGCCCTTCGGCATCCGTGAGCTCTCCCAGTCCGGCATGGTCGGCATGGGCCGCGGCTCCCGGTCGATCTCCGAGCGCAGCCTGCGATCCGTGGCTGTGCCCGCTCCGCCTTCCGCGGTCTGAATCCCCTATCAAACACAACTAAAGGAGAAGCCCTCGTGGCTGAGATTTTCTACGACGACGACGCCGACCTCGCGCTGATCCAGGCGAAGAAGGTTGCCGTCATCGGCTACGGCAGCCAGGGCCACGCCCACGCGCTCAACCTGCGTGACTCCGGTGTGGACGTGCGCATCGGCCTGCAGCCCGGTTCGAAGTCGACCCCCAAGGCCGAGGAGGAGGGCTTCAAGGTCCTCGCGCCGGCCGACGCCGCGGCCGAGGCCGACGTGATCGTCATCCTCGCCCCCGACCAGCACCAGCGTGGTCTCTACAACGACCAGCTCGCGCCCCACGTGACCGCCGGCAAGACCCTCGTCTTCGGCCACGGCTTCAACGTGCGCTTCGGCTACATCAAGGCGCCCGAGGGCGTCGACGTGATCCTGGTCGCCCCGAAGGCCCCGGGCCACACCGTCCGTCGCGAGTACGTCGCCGGCCGCGGCATCCCGGACATCATCGCCGTGGAGCAGGACGCCTCCGGCTCCGCCTGGGACCTCGCGAAGTCGTACGCCAAGGGCATCGGTGGCACCCGCGCCGGCGTCATCAAGACGACCTTCACCGAGGAGACCGAGACCGACCTCTTCGGCGAGCAGGCCGTTCTCTGCGGCGGTGTGTCCCACCTGGTCCAGGCCGGGTTCGAGACGCTCACCGAGGCCGGCTACCAGCCCGAGATCGCCTACTTCGAGGTGCTCCACGAGCTCAAGCTCATCGTGGACCTGATGTGGGAGGGCGGCATCGCCAAGCAGCGCTGGTCGATCTCCGACACTGCTGAGTACGGCGACTACGTCTCCGGCCCGCGCGTCATCGGCCCGCAGGTCAAGGAGACCATGCAGCAGGTGCTCGCCGAGATCCAGGACGGCTCCTTCGCCGCCCGCTTCATCGCCGACCAGGACAACGGTGCGGCCGAGTTCCAGAAGCTGCGCGAGGAGGAGGCCGGTCACCCGATCGAGGCCACCGGCAAGGCCCTGCGTGCCCACTTCTCGTGGAGCCAGTCCGACGACGACTACACCGAGGGTTCAGCCGCCCGCTGACAAGGTGCCGAGTCGGCACAAACTGACAGAAAACCCAGCCGAGTCGGCGCGTTCTAACGCGCCGACTCGGCTGGTTCTGTGGTCAATTTGCGCCGACTCGACGGGTTATTTGACCTCGGACTTGAGGACCAGGCGGAGGCCGACGAGCATCGGAACCACGAGCCAGATCAGGCCCGCGACGCCCAGCTGGGCCCACATCTTGTCGGTCATCTCGGAGTAGAGGTTCATCGTCGCCCAGTTGAGGTCGAACCAGGTGGCGTGCTCGGCCCACCAGGTGTTGGTCGAGGCGAGCGCCGAGGAGACGCCGGGGAGGACGAGGGCGTAGACGAAGTACGCCACGATCGCACCCGGCGAGCTGCGGAAGACCGTGCCGAGCATGAAGCCCATGAACATGCCGATCTCGCTGGCCAGGGTCACCTGGGCGAGCTCGGTGAACGAGATGTTCCACACCGGGTCGAGGTCCATGACGGCTGCCACGCCGAGGTAGCCGAGCGCCCCGACGGCCGCCGCTACCGCGATGGCGACGACGCCGACCACGGCGGTGACCAGGGCCTTCGCGGCGATGACGCGGCCGCGGCCGGGCACCAGGGTGAAGGTGGTCAGTGCGCTGCGGGCGCTCCATTCGCTGGTGACCGCCAGCACTGCGATCATCGGCAGGACCACCGACATCGGCATGCCCCAGGCGCTGGCGAAGCCCTCGTAGTCGAGGTTGTCGGCGTCGACGAAGATGATCGTCACCGCGGTCGCGGCCAGCGAGAGCACGACCAGGCTGGCCATCAGCCAGAACCCTGAGCGGGTGTCGAACATCTTGCGCAGCTCGACGCCGGCGATCCGGCCGAAGGGGATCGGGGCGGGCACGGCCCGCTCGCGGCGGCGTACTGCCTCGGGGTTGCGTCCGGCCGGCGTGGCCGGCTCAGGGGCGAGGGTCGTGGTGGTCATGCTGCATTCCCTTCGGGAGTCTCGAGGTGGTCGCGCTGGGTCTCGGCGGTGAGCTGGAGGAACATCTCCTCCAGGCCGGCGCCGTCGGCGGCGCGGAGCTCGGTCAGCACCAGCCCGGTGTCGAAGGCGATCTGGCCGACGGTGGTGAGGTCGGCGTCGCTGAGGACCGCCCCCTCGGTGGTGAGCTCGGCGGTGTGGCCGGCCCGCTGGAGGGCCCGGCCGAGCGAGGTGGGGTCGCTGGAGCGGGCGTACGTCTCGCCGCTGGTGAGCAGCTCCTGCTTGGTGCCCTGCGCCACGATCCGGCCGTTGCCGATCACCACGATGTCATCGGCGATCACCTCGATCTCGTGCAGCAGGTGCGAGGAGAGCAGCACGGTGCCGCCGTCGTCGGCGAAGCCGCGCAGCAGGTCGCGCATCCAGCGGATGCCGGCCGGGTCGAGGCCGTTGGCCGGCTCGTCGAGGATCAGCACCTCGGGGTCGCCGATCAGAGCCGTCGCGATGCCGAGCCGCTGCCGCATCCCGAGTGAGTAGTTGCGTACGCGACGACCGGCCTCCTCCTCGGTCAGGCTGACCCGGTCGAGGGTCTCGGCGACGCTGGACTTCGGCAGCCCCATGGTGCGGGCGGCCAGGGTGAGGATCTCGCGGCCGGTGCGCCCGCCGTGCTGGGCGGAGGCGTCCAGCAGCACGCCGACCTCGCGACCGGGGTTGGGCAGCTGGGAGAAGTGGCGGCCCAGCAGGTGGGCGCTGCCGGAGGACGGATCGGTGAGTCCGACCAGGATGCGCATGGTCGTGGACTTACCGGCGCCGTTGGGGCCGAGGAAGCCGGTCACCCGACCGGGCTCGGCGGTGAAGGTCACGTTGTCGACGGCCGTGAACCTGCCGTACCTCTTGGAGAGGGCATCGATCTGGATCATGCTCCGAGCCTGGTGCCAGGCGACCCCCGGGCGCGTCGGGCAGATCCCTGGCGGGTGCCTGGACCTTCCCCTGATCTCCCCTGAGACCGTCTCGGGGTAGATCGGTCCACTGTGGAATGTTTCGTACCGGACGAAACGTTCTCAGGGCATGCGTATTGATGTCTGGTCCGACGTTGTCTGTCCCTGGTGCTACATCGGCAAGCGCCACCTCGAGGAAGCCCTGGAGCGCTTCGAGCACAGCGACGACGTCGAGATCGTCTACCACTCCTTCGAGCTCGACCCGACCGCGCCGCAGGTGCCCGTCGAGACCACGGTCGAGGCCCTGGCAAAGAAGTTCGGCGCCTCCGTCGACCAGGCCCGCGAGATGATGAAGCAGGCCAACGTGCCCGCCGCCGCGGCCGGTCTCGAGTTCCGTCACGAGGACACCCCGCACGCGCGCACCATCGACGCTCACCGGCTGCTCCATCTGGCCAAGGCCGAGGGCAAGCAGGCCGTGCTCAAGGAGGAGCTGCTCGCTGCGTACTTCACCCGCGGTGAGTCGATGGGCGACCACGCCGTCCTGAAGCAGGCTGCGGTGAACGTCGGTCTCGACGCCGGCCGCGTGGACGAGGTCCTCGCGGGCGACGAGTTCGCCGACGACGTGCAGGCCGACATCGACCAGGCCCGCGCCTACGGGGCGACCGGGGTTCCCTTCTACGTCGTTGAGGGGAAGTACGGCGTCTCAGGCGCTCAGCCGACCGACCTGTTCAGCCAGCTCCTGGAGAAGGTGCACGCCGAGACCAAGCCGGCGCTCACGCTCGTCGGCGAGGGCGACGCCTGCGGTCCCGACGGCTGCGCGATCTGAGCCGCCGGGCCGGAACGGCCTAGCGCTTGGTGGCGAGCAGGACGCTGGTGTCGGCGGCGACCATGACCTCGACGGTGGTGAAGCGCTCGTCGGTGAGCCAGGACTCGCGCAGGCTGTCGACGCGGCCGTAGACGATCGGCGGCCACAGGTCGGTGGGGATGAGGTCGTCGATGACGACGATGCCGCCCTCCTCGACGAGGTCGGAGAGCTGGTCGGGGGAGACCCCGCCGGGGGTCTCGGCGTCGAGGAACAGCAGCGCGAACGGGCCACGGTCGCGCAGGATGCCCCAGTCGGCGGCGATGACCTCGACCTGCGCGTCGTCGGCGAAGATCTCGGCGGCCTCCTTGGCGAGGTGCTCGTCGAGCTCGGCGGAGACGATCTGGGCGGCCTGGCCGCGTACGCCGCTTCGCAGCCACGCGGTGCCGACACCGCAACCGGTGCCGAACTCCGCCATCGTGCCGCTTCGGGTGGCCGCCAGAGTCGCCAGCAGCCGCCCGGTCTCGTTGCGGCAGAACGACACATAGCCCGCGCGACGGGAGACGTCGAAGGCGCGGGTCACGATGTCCGGAAGCTCTGGGGGTGCACTCACAGGGCCAGTCTTCCCGATATCGCGTGTGAGCGCGCGCACGGGTGTCTCGGATGGCGGACCATTCGTCCAGATCTGCTCTCTGGAAGCGTCTCCCGGGTTAACGTCAGAACACCATGCGGAGCATTTTTCTCGTACTCGAGTGCCGCGACGGGGCCCGGCGGTAACGACCGCAGGAGAAGCCACCTCGTCGCGGTGGCTTCCGTCTTCTAAAGACCCCGGCTTCTCTCCCACACCCCTCTGTTGACCCGAAGTGTGAAGGAAGAAGCCATGTACGCGATGTACCCCGAAAGCCCTGAGTACCGCGAGTGGGGGCCGGCGAGCCACAACCCGGACAACCCGCACAGCGTCGAGAACACCATCGCTGCGGTGCAGCAGGCGCTCGACCTGCGGGACAACGGCGGCCAGCTGCCCGACGACAACTAGTCTCGCCGTATGTCTACGACCAACCTCGCAGTGATCCCCGGCGACGGCATCGGACCGGAGGTGACCGCCGAGGCGCTGAAGGTGCTCGAGATCGCCTCTCCGGTGAAGTTCGAGCAGACCCGCTACGACCTCGGCGCCGAGCGCTATCTCGCCACCGGTGAGGTGCTCCCCGAGTCCGTTCTCGACGAGATCAAGGAGCAGGACGCCATCCTGCTCGGCGCGATCGGCGGCAAGCCGAACGACCCGAACCTGCCTCCCGGCATCCTTGAGCGCGGGCTGCTGCTCAAGCTCCGTTTCGAGCTCGACCACTACGTCAACCTGCGCCCGTCGCGGCTCTTCCCGGGGGCGATCTCCCCGCTGTCGCCGGCCGTGCTCGACAAGGGCGAGATCGACTTCGTCGTGGTGCGCGAGGGCACCGAGGGCCTCTACACCGGCAACGGTGGCGCGATGCGGGTCGGAACCCCGCACGAGGTCGCCACCGAGACCTCGGTCAACACCGCCTACGGCGTGGAGCGGGTCGTACGCGACGCCTTCGCTCGTGCCCAGGCGCGCTCGCGCAAGAAGCTGACTCTGGTCCACAAGACCAACGTGCTCGTCAACGCCGGCTCGCTGTGGTGGCGGATCAGCCAGCAGGTCGCCGAGGAGTTCCCCGACGTCACCGTGGACTACCTCCACATCGACGCGGTGATGATCTTCCTGGCCACCGACCCGGCCCGCTTCGACGTGATCGTCACCGACAACATCTTCGGCGACATCATCACCGACCTCGCCGCCGCCATCACCGGTGGCATCGGCCTGGCCGCCTCCGGCAACATCAACTCCTCCCGGGAGTTCCCCTCGATGTTCGAGCCGGTCCACGGCTCCGCCCCCGACATCGCCGGCCAGCAGAAGGCGGACCCCACCGCGGCCATCCTGTCCGGGGCCCTTCTGCTCGAGCACCTCGGTCACCCCGAGGCTGCCGCCGCCATCGACGCCGCCGTGCTCGCCGATCTCTCCGAGCGCGGCACCGAGCCACGTACGACCTCCGAGGTCGGCGACGCGATCGCCGCCCGCGTAGCCGGCTAGCCGCTCATCCCCGAAGGGGCCGGGCGCAGAGTTTCTGCGCCCGGCCCTTCGTCTGTCCTCATCACTTACGTTTCGACCGCAGAACAGGACTAATCTCATGGTCATGGAGATCAGCACCACATTGTCGACCCAACCGGCCACCGACAAGCAGCTCGCGGAGGTCCTGGCGAACCCAGGCTTCGGCAACCATTTCACCGATCACATGCTCACCGTCGAGTGGACGCCCGAACAGGGCTGGCACAACGGTCGCATCGAGCCGTACGCACCGCTCAGCCTGGACCCGTCGGCAGCCGTGCTGCACTACGCCCAGGAGATCTTCGAGGGGATGAAGGCCTACCGGCACGCCGACGGCTCGATCTGGTCGTTCCGGCCCGAGGCCAACGCCGCCCGGATGGCCCGCTCCAGCGAGCGGCTCGCGCTGCCCGTCCTCGAGATCGAGGACTTCGTGCAGACCGTCTTCGACCTCGTCAAGGTCGACCGGCGCTGGGTGCCCGAGGCCTCGGAGAGCGATGAGAAGAGCCTCTACCTGCGGCCCTTCATGTTCGCCTCGGAGTCTTTCCTCGGCGTGCGCCCGGCCCAGCACGTGACCTACATGGTCATCGCCTCGCCCGCCGGCTCCTACTTCAAGGGCGGCGTGAAGCCGGTACGGATCTGGCTGACCGAGGACTACACCCGCGCCGGCCGCGGCGGCATGGGCGCGGCCAAGACCGGCGGCAACTACGCCTCCTCCCTCGTTGCCCAGGCCGAGGCCTCGGCCAACGGCTGCGACCAGGTGGTCTTCCTGGACGCGCAGGAGGGCAAGTACGTCGAGGAGCTCGGCGGCATGAACCTCTACTTCGTCCACGCCGACGGCCGGATCGTCACCCCCGAGACCGGCACGATCCTCGAAGGCATCACCCGCGCCTCCATCATCGAGCTCGCGGGCAAGCTCGGCTACACCGTCGAGGAGCGCAAGTTCGCCATCGACGAGTGGAAGTCCGGCGTCGAGTCCGGCGAGATCACCGAGGTCTTCGCCTGCGGCACCGCCGCCGTCGTCACCCCGGTCGGTGAGCTCGTCTACAACGGCGGCTCCATCGCCTCCGCCGGTGACGGCGAGGTCTGGAAGACCATCCGCAAGCAGCTCGTCGACATCCAGTTCGGCCGGGCCGAGGACACCTTCGGCTGGATGCGCAAGATCGTCTAGCCCAGACGTCACGTGCGCAGGCCGAGGCGTCACTCCCGCGAATCGACATGGCAGATCGGTGCCATCTCGGCCGACGGGAGCGACGCCTCGGCCGACGTAGCTGACGCCTCCGCGCTTCGCGCGGTTACTCCCTCGCTCGGCGCGAGCGGACGAGCAAGCTCGCCGCTCGACCTCGCTCCGGTCGTCTGGGCGGGGTGTCGTCTGTGGCGGATAAGGTTTGTCTCGTGACGACAGCCCCTCGCCGTCTCCCGGCGACCCAACGGGACACCGTTGGTGACTACGACCTGCTCTCCCTGCTGGGGCAGGGCGGGATGGGACGGGTCCATCTGGCCAGCCACCGCACGAGCGGTGAGCGGGTGGCGCTGAAGGTGCTGCGTACCCAGTTCGTGGGGGATGAGGAGGGCCGCCATCGGCTCGCGCGCGAGGTCTCCTCGCTGCAGCGGGTGCGGAGCAGGTGGGTGGCCGGAGTCGTCGGCGCCGACCCGTGGGGCGAGGTGCCCTGGCTGGCGACCCGCTACGTGCCGGGGCCGACGCTGCACGACAAGATCATCAACGAGGGGCCGCTGTCGCGCGACGACGTCGAGCAGCTGGCCAGCGACCTGGCCGAAGGCATCGCCGACTGCCACGCCGTCGGCGTCCTCCACCGTGACATCAAGCCGGCCAACATCATCGTCGAGGGGCGCACCCCGATCCTGATCGACTTCGGGCTCGCCCGCGTCGCCGACGACCCGAAGATCACCGTGACCGGTCTGCTGATCGGCACCCCCGGCTACCTTCCGCCCGAGATCGCGGTCGGCGAGCCGGCCACTCCTGCCTCGGACGTGCACTCGTGGGCCTCCGTGGTGGCGTACGCCGCGACCGGCCGCCCGCCCTTCGGCGAGGGCAACTCGATGAAGCTGATGGACCGCGCCCGGCGCGGTGAGCACGACCTCGAGGGGGTGCCGCAGCCGCTGCGCGGGCTGCTCGGCCAGGCGCTGTCGCCCGACCCCGCAGACCGCCCGACGCTGGACGAGGTGCGCGAGTGGCTGCGTACGCCGCGCCGGCCGTTCGTGCACCGGCCGGTGGAGCAGCTCTCGCTGAGCGACCGGGCCGAGCGCGAGAAGGCCACCACGCCGGCCGCGCCGTTCACCCCGATCCAGAAGCTCGGCCCGCGCCAGGACAGCGGCCTGGAGAAGCTGCGCCGGGGTGCCGTCTGGCTCGGCCTGCTCGCCTTCGCCGTCGGCGTGATCGCTGCGTTCCCGAGCGTCGGCTTCTGGGCCGTGCTCGGCGCGGCGTGGCTGATCCGCGCCGGCACGCTTGCCGCCGGCGATCTGCGCCGGTGGCGGTGGTATCGCGGTCGCAAGTGGCATGACGCGCCCCGGCTGCTGATCGGCGCTCCCTGGCGCCTGGTCCGCTCGCTCCCGAAGACGTTCGTCGTCGGGGTGTGGGGCTTCGGGTTCGTGGTGGCGGCGGTGCTGATCGGCTTCGCCCTGCAGCTCTCCCTCGAGGCGACGCTGGGCTTTGCCGGCCTGGCGTTCGTCGGCGCTCTGTGGACCGGCTCCGGGCGCGACCGGCTGCGTGACCCGGTGACCAAGGCGGTCCACCGGATCTCGGCGCGATGGGTGCCGTGGATCCTCGGGTTCGCGGTGGTCATCACCCTGGCGCTCTTCCCGATCCAGACCCTCGCCGACGAGGGCTCGCAGTTCTCCGGTGGCGACGAGCCGTGGTGGGTCGAGCTCCTCGGCTGGTGAGACGCCCGTCCCATGGAGAAAGATTTCGTGGCAGTATCAGGGCTATGACGACGTACGTCATCATCATTCGCTAGCGCGTCGAGCCTTGCCCGACGCGCCACCCTCTCGTTCCCGAGAGGGTTTTTTGTTGCCCAACCCAACCCAACCCAGCCCAGCCCGAGGACCCGAGGACACAGAGCCATGGAATTCCACGTCTACGACACCACCCTGCGCGACGGTGCGCAGCAGGAGGGCCTGAACCTCAGCGTCGCCGACAAGCTCGCGATCGCCCGGCACCTCGACGGTCTGGGCGTCGGGTTCATCGAGGGCGGCTGGCCCGGTGCGAACCCGAAGGACACCGAGTTCTTCAAGCGGGCCGTCTCCGAGCTCGACCTCAAGCACGCGCGGCTGGCGGCGTTCGGGTCGACCCGCCGGGCCGGCGTGCGGGCTGCTGACGACCCGCAGGTCGCCGCCCTCCGCGACTCCGGGGCCTCCGTCGTCACCCTCGTCGCCAAGTCCCACGACCGCCACGTCGAGCTCGCGTTGCGCACCACGCTCGAGGAGAACCTCGCGATGATCCGCGACACGGTCTCCCACCTGCGCGAAGAGGGCCAGCAGGTCTTCCTCGACGCCGAGCACTTCTTCGACGGCTACCGGGCCAACCGCGACTACGCGCTGGAGGTCCTGAAGACCGCCTACGAGGCGGGTGCCGAGGTGGTCGCGCTGTGCGACACCAACGGCGGGATGCTGCCGGGCTGGGTGGCCGACGTCGTCCACGACGTCCGCGGCGCCACCCAGGGAGCGGTCGGCATCCACTGCCACAACGACACCGGGTGCGCGGTCGCCAACTCGCTGGCCGCCGTGGACGCCGGCGCGATGCACGTCCAGGGCTGCATCAACGGCTACGGGGAGCGTACGGGCAACGCCGACCTCGTCTCCGTGGTCGCCAACCTGCAGCTGAAGCTGGGCCGCGACGTGCTGCCGACGGGGCTGCTTGGCGAGGCGACCCGCGTCGCCCACGCGGTGGCCGAGGTGACCAACGTGCCGCCCGCGGGCCGCCAGCCGTACGTCGGTGCCTCCGCGTTCACCCACAAGGCCGGGCTACACGCCTCCGCGATCAAGGTGGACCCCAACCTCTACCAGCACATGGACCCGGCCGGTGTCGGCAACGACATGCGGCTGCTGGTCTCGGACATGGCCGGGAGGGCCTCGATCGAGCTGAAGGGGCGCGAGCTCGGCTACGACCTCTCCGACGACCGCGACCTGGTGGCCCGGGTGACCGAGCGGGTCAAGGAGGCCGAGCAGCGTGGCTACACCTTCGAGGCGGCCGACGCCTCCTTCGAGCTGCTCCTGATCGAGGAGGTCGAGGGCGCCCGGCCGTCCTTCTTCGACGTCGAGTCCTGGCGGGTCATCTCCGAGGCCCGCGGTGGCGGTGCAGAGACCGGCTCGACCACCGAGGCGATCGTGAAGATCCACGCCGACGGCGTACGTCACGTCGAGACCGGCGAGGGCAACGGCCCGGTCAACGCGCTCGACCAGGCGCTGCGGGCCGCGATCACGCGTGCCTTCCCGGTGGTCGCCGACTTCGACCTGATCGACTTCAAGGTGCGGCTCTTCGACCAGGGACACGGCACCGATGCCAGGACGCGGGTGCTGATCGAGACCTCCGACGGCTCGACGTCGTGGACGACAGTCGGGGTCGGGTCGAACGTGATCGAGGCGTCGTGGGAGGCGCTGGTCGACGGGCTCACCTTCGGGCTGCGCCGGCATGTGGGCGAGACCACACCGTCGGAGGCTGTTGTCACGGAATGAATCCCCGGGACGCGGGCGTTGAACACTTCAACATTGAACTATCCGCGTCCTACGAGGAGAACCCGTGACCGACACCCGTATCGCCGTACTCGTTGGCAGCCTGCGCGCCGACTCCATCAACCGCAAGCTCGCCGAGAAGCTCGTCGCCGAAGCGCCTGAGGGTGTCGTCCTGGAGATCGTCGACGGACTCGCGGACGTGCCGTTCTTCAACGAGGACCTCGAGGCCGACCCGGGCGAGGCCGTGAGCCAGCTCCGCAAGGTGATCGACGAGGCCGACCGCGTCCTCATCGTGACCCCGGAGTACAACGGCACGATGCCCGCCGTCATCAACAACGCGATCGACTGGCTCTCGCGCCCCTACGCCGCCGGCGTGCTCAAGGGCAAGATCCTCTCGGTCGTCGGCGTCGCCCCGACGCCCTACGGTGCCAAGTGGTCCCACGCCGACGCCGCCCGCTCGGCCGGCATCGGCGGCGCCATCGTCGTCGAGGACGCCATCGTCTCCCAGCCGGTCCACGAGATCGACGTCTTCACCGACGCCGAGGCCCAGGGCCGCTTCCGTGAGGCCGTCGAGAAGCTCGCGGGCTTCCAGCCCGCCGCTGTCTGAGCCCCAACCTGCAGCACCACGAGGGCAGGTCTCTGCGGGGGGAGACCTGCCCTTGGTGATTTATCGCGTGCGCGACGGGCGATTCGGCCGTACGTTGCGGCCATGAGTGGACCCGTGAAACAGCTCCGCCTGGTCGTCGAGGCGAAGGACTACGAGCAGGCGGTGGCCTTCTACCGCGACACCCTCGGCCTGCCGGAGCAGGCCGCCTTCTCCGGCCCCGGTGAGGCCCATGTGACGATCCTCGACGCCGGCCTGGCCACGCTCGAGCTCGCCAACTCCGCCCAGCACGCCTACATCGACGAGGTCGAGGTCGGGCAGCCGGCGGCCGGGCACGTCCGGGTGGCGTTCGAGGTCGAGGACTCCGCCACCGTCGCCTCCCGGCTCGTCGATGGCGGCGCCACCCTCGTCGCGCCACCCACCCGCACCCCGTGGGAGTCGCTCAACGCCCGTCTCGACGGGCCGGCGGGGCTGCATCTGAGTGTCTTCCAGGAGCTCGCCGAGCCCGTTCTGGCGCCGGACTATCCGGTCACCACCGAGCGGCTGGCGTTGCGCCCGATCGACGTCGAGCGCGACCTCGACGACCTGCACGCCTATCTCTCGCTCGAGGAGGTGTGCCGCTACATCCCGCCGGTTCCGCGTGACCGCGACGAACTGCGAAAGGCGTACGCACCCGAGAGGCGTCTCTCCGTCCTGCGCCGCGAGGGTGAGGTGCTCTGCCTCGCCGTCGAGCACGAGGGCCGGCTGATCGGCGACGTGGTGCTCTTCTGGCACAGCAAGGAGCAGCGGTCGGGGGAGATCGGCTATGCCTTCAACCCCGAGTTCAGCGGCCGCGGCTTCGCCACCGAGACCGCGCGGGCGCTCCTGGGGCTGGCCTTCGACGGGCTCGGCCTGCACCGGGTGACCGCCCGGGTCGACGAGCGCAACACCGCCTCGGCGCGGGTGATCGAGCGGCTCGGGATGCGGAAGGAAGCCGTCGAGCGCGAGGCCGAGTGGTTCAAGGGTGAGTGGACGACACTGGTGCACTACGCGATGCTCGAGGACGAGTGGCGCTCGGGCCACTAGTCTGCAGGGGTGGCCGAGCTTCATGATCTGACCGCCCTGGAACAGGGAGAGCTGCTGCATCGATGCGAGGTCTCCCCAGGAGAGCTCGCCGAGCACTACCTCGACAGGATCGCGAGGCTCGACGACGTCGGCGCCTTTGTCACCGTGGCCGAGGAGCGGATCTCGACCTGCGCTCGTGAGCTCGTGGTCAAGCCGGTCGGTGCCTCACCGCTGTGGGGCGTACCCACCGCGATCAAGGACCTCAACCTCACCCGCGGGGTGCGTACGACCTTCGGGTCGGCTGCCTTCGCCGACTTCGTACCCGACATCTCCGACAACGTCACCCTGTCCATCGAGGCGGCCGGGATGATCTCGCTCGGGAAGACCAACACTCCTGAGTTCGGCTCGCCCTGCTACACCGAGCCGGACGTGGCGCCGCCCGCCGTCACCCCCTGGGACCGTACGCGGATCGCCGGCGGCTCCTCCGGAGGTGCTGCCGCCGCGGTCGCCGCCGGCCTGGTGCCGGTCGCGCAGGGCTCCGACGGCGGCGGATCGATCCGGATCCCGGCCTCGTGTTGCGGGCTGGTCGGCCTCAAGCCCACGCGCGGGCGGATATCCCCGTCGCCGATGTACGGCGACGCCGCCGGGCTCGCCACCGCCGGCCCGATCGCTCGGACGGTACGCGACGCGGCGGCCTTCCTCGACGTGCTCGCGGGGCGGCGTACGGGCGATCCCTTCTGGGCTCCCGAGGAGCCGCTCCCGTTCCTGGACGCGTGCGAGCGGCCGCCGGGGCGGCTGCGCATCGCCCGGTTCATCGAGCCGCTGATCGCCCCGACCTCGGTCGATCCCGAGTGCGTCGCCGCCTGGGAGAACGCCTCTGCCTTGTTGGAATCGCTGGGCCACGAGATCGTCGACATCCCGCGGCCGCTGCCGGTCGAGGCGGTCGCGGTCTTCGAGACGGTCTGGGCGGTCGGGACCGCGATGTCGGTCGTCAACCTCACCCCGGATCAGCGATCCCAGATCCGGCCGCTGACCCGCTGGCTCACCGAGCGGGGAGAGGCGTTCAGCGGCCCGGAGTTCGGGCTGGCGATCGCCGAGCTGCGTCGGTACGCCGCCATGGCCCTGGAGGCGCTGGCGCCCTACGACGCCGTGCTCACCCCGACCCTGGCCACCCCGCCGCCGAAGGTCGGTGCGATCCGTGACGACGCCGACCCCGCCGCCGACTTCGAGGCGCAGAAGGCGTTCACCCCCTGGACTTCCGCCTGGAACGTCACCGGCATGCCCGCCATCTCCCTGCCCCTCCACTGGACCCCGTCCGGTCTTCCTGTCGGCGTCATGCTCGCCGCCCGCCCCGCTGAGGAGCCCCTCCTGCTCTCCCTCGCGGCCCAGATCGAGGACGCCGCCCTCTGGGACCACCGGCTCCCGCCCGGCTGGTGAAGCCTCGCCGAGACCGCAGAAATGGCGCGCCGAATCTGTAGTCGTGGGCGACGAAGGTCGACCTCCGTCGCCCACAACTACAGATTCGCGCGACAGAACTACGGATTCGGCAGGGGGTCAGTCGCCGAGGCCGCGGGCCTTGAGGGCGTCGCCGGTTTCGTGGGCGCGGGCGACGACGCGGATGACGAAGGGGGAGAGGTACGCCCTGGGGTGCCGGATCCCGCGAGCGCGAGCCGCATCGCGGGTCTCGAGGAGCAGAGCGATGCTCGCCGGGATGCTGGTGATGGCCAGGCCGATCACGAGCGCGACCCCGTCCGGGTTCACGCCGATCGGCTTCAGCGGCGTGATGAGCCGGGTGAACAGGTCGAGCATCGCGTTGACCTCGGTGGTGGCGGTGAGGATGAGACCGCCGAGCGCGAGGGAGATCAGGTCGACGCCGGCCTCGACCGCCCGCGGCCATCCGTGGGCGTAGCCCTGGAGCGCGGAGAGGACGAGCGCGATCAGGAGTACGCCGCGGGCAGCCCGTCCCACCTGCCGCATCGGCAGCCGGGCGACGAGCGTGGCCACGACCGCGATCCCGAAGAGCACCCCGGTGGCGACCAGCCCGTGGAGCACCACGAGCAGTGTGCTGAACACCAGCAGCCCGAGCAGCTTCGCACCGGCGGGGGTCCGGTGCAGGAGGCTGTCGCCGGGCAGGTAGGCGCCGAGTAGGTAGCTCACACGCCCACCGACTGCGTGTAGTGCGCGACGGCTTCGGGGGCGGGTCCGTCGAAGGTCACGGCCCCGCCGGCAACGACGAGCGCGCGGTCGCACCGCGCGGCGAGGTCGAGGTCGTGGGTGACCAGGACGAGCTGCTGCGAGAGCGCGAAGAGCGCGTCGGCGACCAGCCGGGTGTTGGCCAGGTCGAGCAGCGTGGTGGGCTCGTCGGCGACGACGATCGACGGCTCCGCAGCGAGCACGCCAGCCAGGGCGAGCAGCTGCCGCTGCCCGCCCGACAACGTGTGCACCGACTGCGTGGCCAGCCCGTCCAGCCCGAACCGCGCCAGCACCTCGAGAGCCCGGGCGTGCCGCTCCGACGAGGAGCGCACCAGCCGCCGCAGCGACAGCTCGACGTCCTCGACGCAGGTCGGCATGACCAGCTGAGCGGCCGGGTCGGTGAAGCAGAAGCCGACCCTGCGGCGTACCTCCTTGCCCTTGCGGGCGACGTCGAGGCCGTCCACCAGGACGCGGCCCGAGGTCGTGGACACCAGGCCGTTCAGCAGCCTGGCGAGCGTCGACTTCCCGGAGCCGTTGCCGCCGATGATCGCGATCCGGCGCTCGGTGAGCGTCAGCGAGGTGGGGGAAAGCAGCACCCGGCCGCCCTCGTCCTCCGGAAGCGCGACCGTGGCGGCGTCGAGCTCGATCATCGGCGCAGGAGGTTCGGGAAGGCTCGGTGCACCTCGGCCGCGACGATCGCCACGAGCCCGGTCTTGACCAGGTCGCCGAACCAGAACGGCAGGTCCCACTTCCACACGGTGCTCAGCGGCTCGCCGGAGTAGATCATCATCCCCGCGATGCCGAGAGGGTGGACGATCAGGATCGAGCCGGCGATCGAGCACAGGAACACCACGACGGCACGGGTGCGGGCGGGCCCGGCGACGTACTTGACCAGGAAGCCGACCAGCGCCGCCATCAGCGGGAACGAGATCAGGTAGCCGCCGGAGATCCCGGCGAACTTCGCGAAGCCGGAGGTGTGGTCGGCGTAGACCGGCAGCCCGATGCCGCCGAGCAGCAGGTAGAGAGCGACGGCCAGGAACCCACGCAGGGGACCGAGCAGCGCGCCGGAGAGCGCGACCGCGAAGGTCTGCAGGGTGATCGGCACGGCGGTGCCGGTCGGGATGTCGCCGACCAGGGTGGACGCGCAGATCAGCCCGGTGAACGCGGCGATCAGGGCGATGTCGGTGGTGGTGAAACGGGCCGGCTTCGACTCGTCGGCCTCCGGGGTCGACGTCGCACTGGTAGGGGACTCGGTCATACTCGCTCCTGCGTACTCAGACCTGAACCTTGGTCAGGTGAACGGTGTTCAGGTTAAGGTCGACGTACGTCTTCGTCCACTTCGTCCCACTACCCGGCCCCTGGGAGCAACATGCGATACCGCCGTGAGGACGTCGTCGCCCGCGCGCTGCAGGTCCTCGACGACTACGGTCTCGCCGACCTGACGATGCGTCGGCTCGGCACCGAGCTCGGTGTACGCCCCAGCGCGCTCTACCACCACTTCGCCAACAAGCAGTCCCTGCTGGCAGCGGTGGCCGACGAGATCCTGCTCCGGGGGCGGCACGAGCCGTCGGGCGCCTGGGACGTACGCGTCACGGGCATCTGCACCGACTTGCGCGACTCGCTGCTGGCCTACCGCGACGGCGCCGAGGTCGTCGCCACCGTCTGGGCCTTCGGACTGGGCGCGACCCAGCCCCACGACGACCTCGTCGCGGCGCTGAGCGACGGTGGCCTCGGCGATCTCGCCCCGGTCGCCGCCCGCACGCTGCTCCACTTCGTCTACGGTCACGCCGTCGACGAGCAGACCCACCTCCAGGCCGCCGCCGCGGGCGCCATCGAGGACGACGTACGCGACACCGACGACTTCGTCACCGGCCTCGGCCTGATCGCCGCCGGCATCTCGATGGCCAAGGCCGTCCGCGAGGCCTCGGCCGACCGCTGAGGGACGCTCAGACGGAGTCGACCTCCGCTCCGTGCTGCTCGGCGAGCATCACGGCGCCGGCGAGGTCGAGTCTGGTGCCGCGCAGCGATGCGGCCGTGAGGTCGACGCGGTCGAGCCCGGCCCCGCGGAGGTCGGCACCGTGCAGTGTCGTCTCCTGGAGCGTGGCTCCGTCGAGCTGGGTGTCTCGCAGGACCGCGTCGGTGAGGTCGGCCAGCGACAGGTCGGCGTCGCGGAGGTCCAGCCCGGACAGGTCGAGCCGAGCGAGGTTGGCGCCGCGCAACGAGACCCCGCGCCACACGCCGCCGGTGACCTTCAGCGGCCGCAGGGTGCAGTTCGAGAACTCGCTCCCGCTGAGCTTGCAGCCCTCGAAGGTCGAGTCGAAGAAGTTCGTACGCCGGAAGTCACAGCCGACGAACGCCGACCCGACATGGGTCGAGGCGTTGAAGCGGCCGCCGTGGAACGTGCAGTTCTCGAAGAGCGCCGCCGACGTCGTCGCCTCGGTCAGATCGACATCGGTGAAGACGCAGTCGACGAACCGAGCCCCGGTGAGGTCCGCTGCGTACCAGTCCTCGCTGCGGAAGTGCTCGTCGATCGCCTCGGCGGGTGGGTTCGGCATGGCGCACACCCTGCCACCCGCCACCGACATTTCCGGCTGCGCGGGCTCTCAGTCGTGCTGGGTGAACCACTCGTCGAGGAGCGGCCAGGTGTTGTCCCGGGCGGCGCGGCCGGTGAGCAGGCCGAGATGGCCGCCGGGGACGATCTCGAAGCGGAGCTCCTCGGCGCCGGTGAGCAGGTCGACCAGCGGCCGTACCGAGGCGACCGGGCCGATGCCGTCGTTGGCACCGGCGACGACGAGCGTGGGCTGCTTGACGTCGCGCAGGTAGACGGAGTGCTCGTCACTGAGGTCGATCTGCCCGCTGAACAGCGCGTTGGTGCGGAAGAAGTGGTGGTAGAGCTGCCCGAACGTACGCCCCGGGTAGGCGATGATGTTGTCGGTGAACCGGTCGACCGCCTCCAGCTGGGCGAGGAACTCGCGGTCGGCCAGGTTGGACAGTTTCGCGACCGGCTTGGTGAACATCTTGTCGACCGAGGAGATCTGAAAAGCCCACCTGACCAGCGGCTTCGGGGCGCCCCCGAAGGCCTGGTAAGCCGTGGTGACAAGGTTGCCCGGCGGCAGGTTGAGCAGCGGCCGCAACGGCGCGATCAACGGCACCTGACGTACGTCGCAGGGCGAGCCGAGCACTGCCAACGAGGCGATCGGGAGGTCGGGGGCGTCCGCGGCGGCGAGCATCGTGAAGATCCCGCCCAGCGACCAGCCGACCACGTGCACCGGCCGCCCGCCGGCGTGCTCGGAGACCGACCGGATCGCCTCCGGCACGACGTGCGCGATCCAGTGCTCGATGCCGAGGCTGCGGTCGGCGAAGTTCACCTCGCCGTACTCGACCAGGTAGGTCGGCCGGTCCGTCCCCACCAGATGCTCGACGACCGAGCAGCCGCGCCGCAGGTCGTAGCAGATCGCCGGCGCCGCCAGAGGCGTCACCAGCAGCACCGGGTCGCCCTCCGGCGTCGTCCCCGCCACCGGCCGGTAGTGGTAGAGCTCGCGTCGGTTGCCGTCGTCGATCAACGTACGCGGCATCGGCCGCAGGTCGGCGAGCCCGCCGTAGAGCAGCGAGTGCGCGACGTTCCCCGCGGCGGCGCCGACCGTGGTGGCGATCGAGGCGGCAGCTTGTCGGGGGTGGGGGAGGATGGCCATTGTGGGCTTAACGTAACCCGCCTTCCCGGGTCACGCCGGGAGGAGCGCGCACGGTGTGTGACGTCTGTTACGCCTCGATGAGTCGCTCGCACTCGGTGATCAGGCGCTCGCGGAGCGGGGCGGCGCGCTCGGCGAAGGCGCGCTGAGCGGCGGCGTACTCCTGCTTCCCGGCGGCCGTCTCGATGCGGATCGGGTCGAGGTCGAGCTCGGAGAGGTCGTACGGAGCGGCCTTCATGTCCATCGTGCGGATGTCCCAGGCGAGCTCGAAGCAGTCGGCGACGAGGTCGGAGGAGACCAGGGGTGAGAGCCGGAAGGCGTGCTTGTAGAGGTCCATGTTGCCGTGCAGACAGCCCGGCTGCTCGAAGGCCGCCCGGTCGTCGGAGCGCGGGGAGAGGGTGTTGAGCGGCGCCGCCGGGGGAGTGAAGAAGCGGTACGCGTCGAAGTGGCTGCAGGCGATGCGGTGGGACTCGACCACCCGGTCGGTGCCGGTGGTGCCGAGCCGCAGCGGCCAGTCGGCGTGGCGTACCTGCTCGGGGGTCAGCCGGTAGACCATCGCCCACTCGTGGAGGCCGAAGCAGCCGAAGTTGGCGTCGCGGGAGGCGGTGGCGCGGAGCAGCTTGAGGAGGGTCTCGACGAGCAGGCGCTTGTCGGCGAGGAAGCCGGAGGAGACCGTGCCGGAGGCGTAGCCGCGCAGCGACTCGTACTCCGCCGCATCGTCCAGGACGACCCCGAACCCCGGGTGCCAGCGCAGCAGCTGGGCGGGCCGGTAGGAGTAGTAGGTGAAGAGGAAGTCGTTGACCGGGTGCTTGACCCGGGCGCCGCGGCGGGCGAGATGCGGCTCGACATAGGGCGCCAGACGCGCGCGGTGAGCGGCCGCGCGAGCGGTCCACTCCGAACGCGACAGCACCTCCACGACGTACAAGCCTACGAAGGCGGCGCATAGTGAAGTGAATCGTGGCGACGGGTCCGGATAGGCTCAGCACGTGCGCATCGCCAGATTCACGACCAAGGGTGGCGAGCCCCAGTTCGGCGTCGTCATGGGGGACCTCGACGGCTACGGCCAGCTCAGCGAGGACGCGACCGTCGTCGCGCTCCAGGGCGACCCGCTGTTCTCGGGTGTCAACATCACCGACCAGGTCCACAAGTTCGAAGACGTCAAGCTGCTCGCGCCGGTGATCCCGCGCAGCAAGGTGGTCGCGGTCGCCCGCAACTACGCCAAGCACGCGGCCGAGCTCGGCAACGAGGTGCCGGAGGAGCCGCTCTTCTTCATCAAGCCCAACACCGCGGTCTGCGGTCCCGGCGACGCGATCCAGCGGCCGGCAGGGGTCGAGGACCTCCACTTCGAGGGCGAGCTCGCGATCGTGATCGGCCGGATCTGCCGCGACGTACCGGTGGAGAAGGTGAAGGACGTCATCTACGGGATGACGGTCGCCAACGACGTCACCGCGCGCGACATCCAGCGGCGGCTCAAGCACTTCTCCCAGGCGAAGGGCTACGACACCTTCTGCCCGCTCGGCCCCTGGATCGAGACCGACGTCGAGCCGGAGCAGCTCGCCGCCGGCGTACGCATCCAGACCTTCCTCAACGGTGACGTCGTCCAGGACGGGTCCACGAAGGACCTCGTCCACGACATCCCGAAGCTGATCGCCCACATCAGCAGCGTGATGACGCTGCTGCCGGGCGATGTGATCCTCACCGGCACCCCCGAGGGTGTCGGCCCCATGGAGCCCGGCGACGAGATCGAGATCTTCGTCGAGGGGCTCGGAGCTCTGACCAACAAGGTGGCACAGCGTTGACTGGCAATGGAATGACCGGCTCACTCGAGCCCAAGGACTACCGGGTCCGGATGGCGCCCTCGCCGACGGGGTCGCCCCACGTCGGCCTGGTCCGCACCGCCCTGTTCAACTGGGCCTTCGCCCGCCACCACGGTGGCACCTTCGTCTTCCGTATCGAGGACACCGACAAGGCGCGCAACACCCAGGAGTCCTACGACGGGCTCATCGACCTGATGCGCTGGCTCGGCCTCGACTGGGACGAGGGCGTCGAGGTCGGCGGCCCCTACGGCCCCTACCGCCAGTCGGAGCGCTCGGAGATCTACGCCGACGCGCTCGGCCGGCTGCGCGCCTCGTCCCACGTCTACGAGTGCTACTGCACCGGCGAGGAGACCACCGCCCGCTACGAGCAGCGCCTGGCCGCCTACAAGGCCGCGAAGGCCGAGGGGATCAAGGGCGAGGCCCCGGCCCAGGGCTACGACAACCACTGCCGCGACCTGAGCGAGGACCAGATCAAGGCGTACGAGGCCGAGGGCCGTTCCTCGGTCCCGCGGTTCCGCATGCCCGACGGCTCGATCACCTTCAACGACCTCGTCCGCGGCGAGGTGACCTTCGAGACCAAGCACGTCCCCGACTACGCGCTCGCGCGCGCCAACGGCGACCCGCTCTACACGCTCACCGCGCCGGTCGACGACGCCACCATGAACATCACCCACGTCTTCCGCGGCGAGGACCTGCTGTCCTCGACGCCTCGGCAGATCGCGCTCTTCGACGCATTCGTCGAGGTCGGCCTGGCCGAGCGGGCACCGGAGTACGGCCACCTGCCGTACGTCATGGGCCAGGGCAACAAGAAGCTCTCCAAGCGCGACCCGGAGGCGCACGCGCTGAAGTACCGCGAGGAGGGGTTCCTGCCGGAGGGGCTGCTCAACTACGTCGCGCTGCTCGGCTGGGCGATCGCGGCCGACCGCGACATCTTCACCATGGAGGAGATGGTCGAGGCCTTCGAGATCCACGACGTGGTCAAGAACCCGGCCCGCTTCGACATCAAGAAGGCGGAGGCGATCAACGCCTCCCACATGCGGCTGCTGCCGGTCGAGGACATCACCCACCGGGTGATTCCCTACCTCAAGGCCGACGGGATCATCAGCGACCCGGTCAACGATGCCGACGCGCAGATGCTCGAGGCCGCGATGCCGCTGGTCGCCGAGCGGATCAACAAGCTGGGCGAGGCCTCCGACATGCTGCGGTTCCTCTTCGTCCCGGAGGCCGACTTCGCGCTCGACGAGGAGGACGCCGCCAAGCTGCTCGACGAGGAGGGCCTGGGTGTCGTCCGGGCTTCGTACGACGCGCTCGTGGGTCTCCACGCGTGGTCGACGGCCGAGATCCAGGACGCCCTGACCGCCGCCCTGATCGACGGTCTCGGGCTCAAGCCGCGCAAGGCCTATGGCCCGGTGCGCGTCGCGGTGACGGGCAAGCGGATCAGCCCGCCACTGTTCGAATCCATGGAGCTGCTCGGTCGGGAGCGTACGCTGGGGCGCCTGAAGGCGGTTCTCGGGAAGTAGGTCGGACAGGATGAGCACGGTCGTGGAGCCGCCGTCGGGACTGGCGTACTACCAGGTGCAGCGCAGCGGGCGCAGTGGCTGGGGGCGGCCCCTGATCGGACTCATCCTGATCGGACTGTGCGTCTTCTTCGTCTCGCCGGCGGTGGTGCTGGTCGGGTTCGAGCTCTTCTTCATGCTCACCGGCGACAACGTTGCCACCGGCATGGCCAACGTCTCCGACGTCGAGAACGTCACCCCGGAGTCGCTGGCCTTCCTGCTGCTCTCGCTGGCCGGGGCGATCCCAGCGGCGATGCTGCTGTGCTGGGCGCTGCACGGCCTGCGTCCGGGGTGGCTGGCCTCGGTCGAGCGGCGGATCCGCTGGCCGTGGCTGCTGCAGTGCCTCGGGATCGCGGCGATCACGATGGTGGTCACGGTCATCATCGCCTCCCGGCTGCCGATCCCCGGCGACGACCTCGGGCCCAGCACGCTCAACCCGTATACCAGCACGATGCGCGACTTCGTGCTCGTGATCGTGCTGCTCACCCCGCTGCAGGCGGCGGGGGAGGAGTACCTGTTCCGCGGCTACATCTTCCAGACCTTCGGCTCGCTCTTCGGCGGGATGATGGGCGCCCGTACGGTCTCGGTGACGATCACCGCGCTGCTGTTCGCCTTCGCCCACGGCTCCCAGGACCTGCCGCTGTTCCTGGACCGGTTCGCCTTCGGCATCGTCGCCGGCATCTGCGTGATCGCCACCGGCGGCATCGAGGCGGGCATCGCGATGCATGTCCTCAACAACTTCGTCAGCCTCGGCATGGCCGTGGCCTTCGGCGACATCTCGACGGTGCTCAACACCACCGAGGGGTCGTGGTGGCGGATCCCGGTCACCCTGGTCCAGTCGGGCGTCTTCCTGGCGCTGACCGTGTGGGCCGCGCGATCGGCGGGCCTCTCGACCACGACCAAGAGCGCCTGAAAATGGGGCCAGGCGCGTGCCGATTTCGTAGCCTGGGGCCCTCGCCGGTAATGTTTCCTCTCGGTTCGAGGGAGAAATCCTGAGGGCCAGATCGCTCTTGTTGGCGGCCTCTGAGGCTAAGTCAACCAAGACGATGGGCTATGGTGTAATTGGCAACACGACTGGTTCTGGTCCAGTTATTCTAGGTTCGAGTCCTAGTAGCCCAGCGGATCCTCCTCGGAGGATTTGGGAGTCACCGAAGCGGTTCGCTAAGGTTTCACCCGCCTGCAAGCCCCCGTCGTCTAGCGGCCTAGGACGTCGCCCTCTCACGGCGGTAACGCCGGTTCAAATCCGGTCGGGGGTACCACGCAGGAAGAGCCCCGAGTCACTGACTCGGGGCTCTTCGCTATTTCCGCCGGAGGCGCGGATGTGGCCGCGGCATGGAGGGGTCCCGATGTGGGGGATCGGCTGGTCATCCGGTAATGTTTCTCCTGCCCGCGAGGCCGAAAGGTCATCGCAGGAGTGCAAGCCCCCGTCGTCTAGCGGCCTAGGACGTCGCCCTCTCACGGCGGTAACGCCGGTTCAAATCCGGTCGGGGGTACAACGCACGGGAAGCCCCGAGTCACTGACTCGGGGCTTCTTGGTTCTCCGGGTCCAAGTCGAGCTGCATCCAGGTGACGTCGTGCCAGGCGTCGAACTTCCAGCCGATCCTGCGGTACGTCCCGACCTCGGTGAAGCCGAAGGAGCGGTGGATCCCGAGGCTGGCCTCGTTCGGGATAGCGATCCCGGCGAGCGCGCGGTGGAAGCCGCGCTCCTTCAGGTGGGGGAAGAGGGCTGCGTACAGGGCCTTGCCGGCGCCGTTGCCACGCCGGTCGCGGTCGAGGTAGATGGACACGTCGCAGGCCCAGCGGTAGGCGGCGCGGGT
The DNA here is from genome assembly GCF_040302125.1 of Nocardioides sp. NPDC127514. NCBI lineage: Bacteria > Bacillati > Actinomycetota > Actinomycetes > Propionibacteriales > Nocardioidaceae > Nocardioides > Nocardioides sp. NPDC127514. The sequence continues at coordinate 226,860 of NZ_JBEORF010000003.1, forward strand.
GCGGTGCTGGGTGGCGTACGCATAGCCGAGCACCTCCGGGCCTGCCTCGCCTTCGGTCTCCAGGACGAGCCAGGCGTGCTCGGCCAGGGACGACTCGATGCGGCGCGCCATCTCCTCGGTCGTCGGCGGCTCGGTCTCGAAGGAGATGACGGTGTCGCGGACGTACGGCTCGTAGATCGCCGCGCAGGCGGCGGCATCCGCGGTCGTCGCGTGGCGGATGGTCCAGGCAGGAGGCATGTCTCCTATAGTAGTCGCGTGACAGACGATAGTGACAAGTTCGGTGAGGCCCTGGCGTCCAACATCAGGTCGGCGCGGGAGTCGCTCGGGATGACCGTCGCGGGGCTCGCGGAGGCGTCCGGGGTGTCCCGGGCGATGATCTCGAAGATCGAGCGGGGCGAGGCGCAGCCGACTGCGGTCCTGCTCACCCGGCTCTCCGGGGCGCTGGAACTGACCCTGTCGGAGCTGATCGCGCGGGCCGAGGGGGATGCCGTGCGCGTGGCCCGGCGCGCGGAGCAGACCGAGTGGACGGACCCCGAGACCGGCTACGTACGCCGCGCCGTCTCACCGCCCGCGCACGGGATCCTGGAGCTGGTCGAGGTGGAGTTCCCGGCCGGTGCGTCGGTGGCCTCGCCGGCCTCGGCGTACCACTTCAAGGAGCAGCAGATCTGGGTGCTCTCGGGGCATCTGCGGTTCGTCGAGGGGGACCTCGTCCACGAGCTCGACGCGGGTGACTGCCTGCAGCTCGGACCGCCTGCCGACTGCGTCTTCGTCAACCCGACCGACGAGCCCTGCCGCTACCTGGTGGTGATCGGCAAGCGGCGCGGGTGAGTCAGACCGGGTTGCCGCTGCTCCAGACCTTGTGGGTGAGCGGAACCCCGGGGCGGTAGGCCAGATGCTTGGCGGAGGGCGCGTCGAGCGCCTGCAGATCAGCGCGGCCGCCCACGCTGATCCGTCCCACCGAGTCGCCGAGCCCGAGCGCGGTGGCGCCGCCGACCGTCGCGGCCCAGAGAGCCTCCTCGAAGGTCAGGCGCTGCTGGAGCACGGCGGTGGCGACGCAGAACCCCATCGAGGTCGTGAACGACGAGCCGGGGTTGCAGTTGGAGGCGATCGCGATCGTGACGCCGGCGTCGACCAGCTCGCGCGCCGGGGGAAAGGGCTCGCGGGTGGAGAGGTCGCAGGCGGGAAGGAGCGTGGCGACGGTATCCGACCCGGCGAGCGCGTCGACGTCCGCCGGGCTCAGGTGGTTGCAGTGGTCGACGCTCGTCGCGCCCAGCTCGACAGCCAGCCGGACGCCGCCGGACTCGCCGAGCTGGTTGCCGTGGAGCTTGACGCCGAGCCCCGCGGAGCGGCCGGCCTCGAGGATCTCGCGGGACTCCTCGACGTCGAAGGCGCCCTGCTCGCAGAAGACGTCGATGTAGGTCGCATAGGGCGCGACGGCGGCGAGCATCGGGCCGGTCACGAGGTCGATGTAGGCGCGACGGTCGACACCCGCGGGAACGACGTGAGCGCCGAGGTAGGTGACCACCTCGGCATGCTCGGCGCTGATCCGGGCCAGGCGCTGTTCGGTCTCGACGTCGAGGCCGTAGCCGGTCTTGGCCTCGATCGTCGTGGTGCCGCCGCGGTACGCCTCCTCCCGCAGCCAGCGCGCCCGGGAGCGGAGGTCGTCGTCGGTGCCGGCGCGGGTGGCTTCGACGGTGCGCATGATCCCGCCGGCCTCGTAGGGCCGGCCGGCCATCCGGTCGACGAACTCCTCGGCGCGGTCGCCCATCGAGACCAGGTGGGTGTGGGAGTCGACCCAGCCCGGGAGCACCGCGCGACCGTCGAGGTCCTCCCTCGTGTCCGCCGCCGGGGCGCGGTCGGTAGGGCCGATCCAGGCGATCCGGCCGTCCTCGATCACCACGGCGGCGTCGTGGAGGGTGCCGTGCTCCTCGGTGTGCGTGGTCAGCTCGCCGACATTGGTCAGCAACAGGCTCATCCGAGCTCCTTCAGTGCTTCTGTGAACATGGTGGCGGGGTCGCGACCGTCGGCCAGGCGACCCTCCTCGGCCACCACACGCCCGCCGACCACGACGCGACGTACGTCGGTGGCGGTCGCCACCAGGGCGAGCTGGTCGAGGGCGGCTCCGGCGGTGCGTACCGAATCGGGGTCGATCTCCACCAGGTCGGCGCAGGCTCCGATCCGGAGGCCGCCCGGGAGGCCGGAGGCGGCGTAGCCGGAGCCGGCGCGGGCGGTCTCGAGGTCGGCGGGGGAGAAGCGTCCGCGCTGGCGGCTGCGCAGCCGTTCGCCGGCTTCCAGGCCGCGCACCTCGAGCCACGGGTCGATGACCGCGTTCTGGTCGGACCCGAGCGCGATGCGTACGCCTGCGTCGGCCAGCTCGCGGGCGGGTCCGATGCCGTCGCCGAGGTCGGCCTCGGTGGTCGGGCACATCGCCACCCCGGCGCCGCTGGCTGCGATGAGGGCGATGTCGGCGTCGGTCAGATGCGTGGCGTGGACCAGCCAGGTGCGCGGGGAGAGCGCGCCGGCGTCGGCAAGGACCTGGGTGGGCGTCCGTCCGTACGCGGCGAGCGACTGCTCGTTCTCCGCGGGCTGCTCGGAGACGTGGACGTGGAGAGGCACCTCGGCGGGCAGCCGCTCGGCGACCAGTGCGATGTCGTCGGGGGAGACGGCGCGTACCGAGTGGATGGCCGCGCCGACGGCGTGCGTCTGATGAAGCTGCTGCCAGCGCTCGAGCCAGGCCTTTGCGGTGCCGTCTCCGAAGCGGTTCTGCTCGGGGAGGAGCGGCTTGCCCGGGGCGCTGGTCAGATAGAGGGTGTCGAGAAGGGTCAGCCGGATGCCGACGCTGCTCGCGGCCCTCGTGAGCGCAGTGCCGAACGCGTTGGGGTCCACGTAGGGCGTCCCGTCCGGGCGGTGGTGGACGTAGTGGAACTCCGCGACGGTGGTCCAGCCGGTCACCAGCATCTCGGCGAAAACGGCCTCGGCCAGGCGCTCGTAGGAGTCGGGAGTGAGGCGGTCGGCGACGGCGTACATCTGCTCGCGCCAACGCCAGAAGTCACCACCCTGGTCGTGCGTCCGGCCGCGCAGCGCGCGGTGGAAGGCATGGGAGTGAGCATTGCCGGAGCCGGCGAGCACGGTGCCGAGGCGGAGGTCGGCGGCCTCGGCGCTCCCGCCGGGGGTGATCGCGGTGATCCGGCCCTCGGACACCTCGATCAGGACGTCGGTGAGCTCGCGGCCCTCGACCAGCGCCCGCTCGGCATGGATCCGGGTCATCCGCGGGTCTCGCTCGCCAGCAGCCGGACGACGTCGGTGAGCGCCCTCGCCCCGGCCCGGCAGTCGTCGTCGGTGGCGGCCTCGTAGGGGGAGTGGGAGACGCCGGTGGGGTTGCGGGTGAAGAGCATCGCGGTGGGGATCTCGGCGGCGAGGATGCCGGCGTCGTGGCCGGCGCCGGTGGCGAGCACCGGCACTCCACCCAGCGCGCCGACCAGGCGTTGTTGCAGGTCAGAGTCGAAATGGACGGTGGAGACGTACGACTCCTCGGTCACCTCCAGCGTGCAGCCGTGCTCCTCCGCGGTGCCGTGGGACGCCGCCAGGATCTCCTCGAGGAGGGCTCGGGTCTGCGGGTCGGTGTCGCCGCGTACGTCGAGCCAGGCATCCACCCGGGAGGCGATGACGTTGGTGCCGCCCGGGATCGGGGTGAGGCGGCCGATCGTGGCCCGGGCGGAGTCGGCCCCGTCGTGGGCCGACGCGATGCGCTGGGCGGCCAGGACCGCGGCGGCCATCGCGGCGACGGGGTCGCGCCGGTCGCGCATCCGGGTCGCGCCGGCGTGGTTGCCCTCGCCGGAGAAGACCAGTTTCCAGCGGCCGTGGGCGAGGATGCTCGAGGCCACGGCGACCGGGGAATCGAGATCGGCGAGGCCGATGCCCTGCTCCACGTGGAGCTCGACGAACGCGGCCAGGCTCGCCAGCCGCTCCTCGTCGCGGCCCAGGCCCGCCGGGTCGATCCCGTCCGCTCCGCACGCCTCGGCGTACGTCACCCCGGCGTCATCGGTGAGCGCCGCCACCGCCTCGCCGGACAGCGCACCGGTCATCAGCTTCGAGCCCAGGCACGCGATGCCGAAACGCGAGCCCTCCTCCTCGCCGAACGCGGCGATCGTCACCGGCCGAGCCGGCACGAAGCCCTCCTCCATCAGCGCCGAGACCGCGGCCAGGGACGAGGCGACCCCGAGCGGTCCGTCGTAGGCGCCCCCGCCCGGCACCGAGTCGAGGTGGGAGCCGATCGCGATCGCGCCGCCCCCGCCGCCCCAGTGAGCCCAGATGTTGCCGTTGCGGTCGGTCTCGACCTCGAGGCCGAGCCCTGCGGACGTACGCCGGAACCACTCGCGCAGCTCCAGCTCGGCCGGCTCGTAGACATGCCGGGAATAGCCGCCGCGCACCGGATCGCGGCCGATCCCGGCGATCTCGTCGAGCAGCTCTACGACATCCAAACTCACGGTCTTCCTCTACTTCTGTTGCCGAGTCGGCTCATCCTGACGATCCCCGCTGCCGAGTCGGCTCGTCATGACGGGCCGACTCGGCAGGGGTTGTGGTCAGGATGCGCCGACTCGGCGAGGCGAACATTGATCAGGCGTCGAGCATCGGGACGTTGAGTCCCCGCTCACGAGCGACGTCGCGCGCGTGCTCGTAGCCCGCGTCGACGTGGCGCATGACACCTGTGCCGGGGTCGTTGGTCAGGACCCGCTCGATCTTCTCCGCGGCGAGCGGAGTGCCGTCGGCGACGCAGACCTGGCCGGCGTGGATGGAGCGGCCGATGCCGACACCGCCGCCGTGGTGGATGCTGACCCAGCTCGCGCCGGAGGCGGTGTTGAGCAGCGCGTTGAGCAGCGGCCAGTCGGCGATCGCGTCGGACCCGTCCTTCATCGCCTCGGTCTCGCGGTAGGGCGAGGCCACGGAGCCGGAGTCGAGGTGGTCGCGACCGATCACGACCGGCGCCGAGAGCTCGCCGGAGGCGACCATCTCGTTGAACTTCAACCCGGCGAGGTGGCGCTCCTTGTAGCCCAGCCAGCAGATCCGCGCCGGCAGGCCCTCGAAGTGCACCTTCTCGCCCGCCTGGGTGATCCAGCGCTTGAGGCCCTCGTTCTCGGGGAAAAGGTCGACGATCGCGCGGTCGGTCTTGGCGATGTCCTCGGGGTCACCCGAGAGCGCCGCCCACCGGAACGGGCCCAGACCCTCCTCGAAGAGCGCTCGGATGTAGGCGGGGACGAAGCCGGGGAAGGCGAACGCGTTCGCGAACCCGCCCAGGCGGGCTCCCTCGCGCAGCGAGTTGCCGTAGTCGAACACCTCGGCATCACGGTCCATGAACCCGACCATCGCCTCGACGTGCTTGGCCATCGAGGCCTGCGCCTTCTCGGTGAAGTCGTCAGGATCCTCAGCGGCCCGCGCGGCCCACTCCTCGACGGTGTACTCGAGCGGGAGGTAGGAGAGCGGGTCGTGGGCCGAGGTCTGGTCGGTGACGATGTCGATCTCGACCCCGCGCGCCAGGATCTCCGGGAAGACCGCGGCACAGTTGCCGACGAGGCCGATGGAGCGCGGCGTACGGGACTTCTTGGCCTCCTCGGCCTGGGCGAGCGCGTCCTCGAGCGACGACGCGACGGTGTCCATGTAGCCGTGGTCGACACGGCGCTGGAGACGCGCCGCGTCGACGTCGACGACGATCACGACGCCCTCGTTCAGCGTCACCGCGAGCGGCTGCGCGCCGCCCATGCCGCCGGCGCCGCCGGTCAGGGTCACGGTGCCGGCCAGCGTGCCACCGAACCGCTTGCGCGCGATGGCGGCGAAGCACTCGTAGGTGCCCTGCAGGATGCCCTGGGTGCCGATGTAGATCCAGGAGCCGGCGGTCATCTGGCCGTACATGGTCAGGCCGAGCGACTCCAGCCGCCGGAACTCCGGCCAGGTCGCCCAGTCGCCGACGAGGTTGGAGTTGGCGATCAGGACCCGGGGTGCCCACTCGTGGGTGCGGAAGACGCCGACCGGCTTGCCGGACTGCACCAACAGGGTCTCGTCGGCCTCGAGCTCGTCGAGGGTGCGGACGATCGCGTCGTACGCCTCCCATGACCGCGCGGCGCGGCCGGTGCCGCCGTAGACGACCAGGTCGTCGGGACGCTCGGCCACCTCCGGGTCGAGGTTGTTCATCAGCATGCGCTTGGCGGCCTCGGTCTGCCAGTTCTTGGCGGTGATCTCGGGGCCGCGCGGTGCGCGGACAGTGCGTGGTTCGCTCATGTCGCTCATCACATCACTGAAGTGAGCGAGCGCGCACGGGAAAGAAGGGTGCCGTCGGCGACGAGGCCGACGACCGCCTTGATGTCCGGGGACAGGAAGCGGTCCGGGCCGGGCGCGGGGACCAGCTTGCGGATCTCCTCGACCAGCGCGGCGCCGACAGGGCCGGGACGCTCGGGGGCGCGCATGTCGATCGCGCGGGCGGCGGTGAGGATCTCGATGGCGACGACCTGCTGCGCCCCGGTGATCGCGCGGCGGAGCTTGCGGGCGGCGTTCCAGCCCATCGAGACGTGGTCCTCCTGCATCGCGGAGGTGGGGATGGAGTCGACCGATGCCGGGACGGCGAGGCGCTTGAGGTCGGAGACGATCCCGGCCTGCGTGTACTGCGCGATCATGTGCCCGGAGTCGACGCCGGGGTCGTGAGCGAGGAACGGGGGCAGCCCGTGGTTGCGCGACTTGTCGAGGAAGCGGTCGGTGCGGCGCTCGGAGATCGAGGCGAGGTCGGCGGTGGCGATGGCCAGGAAGTCGAGTACGTAGCCGATCGGCGCGCCGTGGAAGTTGCCGTTGGACTCGACCCGGCCGTCGAGCGTGACCACCGGGTTGTCGACCGCGCTGGCGAGCTCGGTCTCGGCCACGCGGGCGGCGTGGGCCATGGTGTCGCGCACCGCGCCGTGGACCTGAGGCGCGCAGCGCAGCGAGTAGGCGTCCTGCACCCGGGTGAACCCGGTGCCGCGGTGGTCGGCGACGATGCCGCTGCCCGCGAGGACGGCACGGATGTTGGCCGCCGAGGTCGCCTGGCCGGCGTGCGGGCGCAGGGCCTGGAGGTCCTCTGCGAAGACGCTGTCGGTGCCCTGGAGGCCCTCGATGCTGAGCGCTCCGGCGATGTCGGCGGTGGCGACCAGGTCGTCGAGGTCGGCGAGCGCCAGGACGAGCATCGCCAGCATCCCATCGGTGCCGTTGATCAGCGCCAGCCCCTCCTTCTCGCGCAGCTGGACCGGGGTGACCCGCGCGGCCGCCAGCGCGTCGGCGGCGGGGACGAGGTCGCCGTCGGCGTTGCGTACGTCGCCCTCACCCATCGCCGCGAGCGCGCAGTGCGCCAGCGGGGCCAGGTCGCCGGAGCAGCCGAGCGAGCCGTACTCACCGATCACCGGGGTGATCTGGGCATTCAGAAGCGCGGCGTAGGTCTGGGCGACCTCGGGGCGCACACCGGTCCGCCCGGTGGCGAGGGTGGAGAGACGCAGCAGCATGAGGCCGCGTACGACCTCCTTCTCGATCTCGGCGCCCGACGAGGCCGCGTGCGAACGGACCAGCGAGGCCTGCAGCTGAGCGCGGTGCTCGGGCGGGATCGAGGTGTTGGCGAGGGCGCCGAAACCGGTCGAGATGCCGTAGTGGGGCCGGGTGTCGTGAGCCAGCGACTCGATGAGCTCGCGGCTCGTGGCCATCGCGGCCAGCGACTCGTCGGTCAGGGTGATGGGGGTGTTGTGACGGGCGACGGCGACTACCTGATCGAAGGTGAGGGCACCGACCCCGACGGGAACCGTGGTGTAGGTCATGACCAGAGTGGATCACATCACATTCAGGCGGGTGAGCACAGGCCGTTGTCGGCGGCGTCCTTCTCCTGGTCCTCGGGGCTCACCGAGTCGGCCGGAACCTCGTCCGGTGAGGCGCTGACCTCGGGATTCGCCGGTGAGGCAGAGGTCGTGGGCGAAGGGGCGGCGGACGTCGTCGTCGCGTCGTGGAGCGGACGATCCTCGAGCATCCGCTCCCACAGCTCGTCAGCCTTCGGGAGGATCTCGAGACGGCCCCAGTTGGGGTCGCCGGGAGGGTAGGCGCGGTTGGGTACGGTCTCGAACTCGATGCTCGACGGATCCAGGTCGCGCATCTCGCCGGCCAGGTCGGCCAGCCCGGCGACGGAGCCGATGTCGGTGGTGATGCTCTTGGAGAGCTCCGTCGCGAACCTGGCCAGGCGCCGCGGGCGGGTCAGGGTGCCGGCGGAGAGGACCTTGGTGGCGAGGGCGGTGAGGAAGTACTGCTGACGCCGCATCCGGCCCAGGTCGGCGTTGGGAGTCGAGGAGCGGTTGCGTACGTAGTCGAGGGCCTGCTTGCCGCGCAGGTTGTGGGTGCCGGCGGGCAGGAAGATGTTGTGCTCCTCGTCGTCGATCGCCTCCGGAATGCAGATCGTGACGCCGCCGACCGCGTCGACCATCCCGCGGAACCCGGCGAAGTCGAGCGCGAGGTAGTGGTCGATCGGGATCCCGGTGAGCAGCTCGGTCTGGCGGGCGGTGCAGATCGGGCCGCCCAGGGAGTAGGCCTCGTTCCACATCACGCCGCTCGCCTCGGGGATGGTGGTGCCGTCCGGGGCGGTGCACTCCGGCCGGTCGACGAGCGCGTCGCGGGGGATGGAGACGCCGTAGGCCGAGGTCCGGTCGGCGGAGACGTGGAGCAGGATCGTGCTGTCGGAGCCGCCGGAGCCACCCTCACCGTCGATCGAGCAGCCCTCGCAGTCACGTCCGTCGGTGCCGAGGATCAAGATGTTGAGCGGCTGCTTGGGGCCCTCGTCCTCGCTCTCCGGCTCGTCGACGAGGTGGTGGATGTCGCCTCCGGAGCCGAGGTTGCGGTTGAGGTGGTCGTAGAACGCCCAGGTGCCGATCCCGGTGCCGACCGCCAGGAACAGCATCGTCACCACGACGGTGAGCACGACCGTACGTGTCCCCGACCTCGTTTCGGTCCTCATCACCCTCCCTCGCTGGCCCGCGTGAGCAGACCGACTGCGTGTGCAGCCCACACAGGTTCTACGCGCCAGTGAGCCGAGAGGTTGCTGCTTCAGGTAACGGCATTGTGAAACCATGAGGAAGGCACTGTCCGAAAACCGCGCGTAATTTCTTTGCGAACGCGGCAACATGGTGGACATGGATGGGACGACGAGCGTGAACGGACTCGACTTCGAATCGTGCTACCGCGCTGTTCGTTCGCGCGACCGGCGCTTCGACGGCATCTTCTACACCGCGGTGGCCTCGACCGGGATCTACTGCCGGCCCTCGTGCCCGGCCCGGACCCCAGCCCTGGTCAACGTCTCCTTCCACCGGACCGCTGCGGCGGCCCAGGCGGCCGGCTACCGGGCCTGCAAGCGCTGCCGCCCCGATGCCACCCCGGGCAGCCCGGAGTGGGATGTGGCGGCGACGCTGGCCGGGCGCGCGATGCGGCTGATCGCCGACGGCGTCGTCGACCGGGAAGGAGTCGAGGGGCTGGCTCGCCGAGTCGGCTACTCGCCGCGCCACCTGACCCGGCTGCTGACCACCGAGCTCGGCGCCGGTCCGCTGGCGCTGGCCAGGGCACGCCGGGCACAGACCGCTCGGACGCTGGTCGAGACCACCGAGCTCGGCTTCGCCGACATCGCCTTCGCCGCCGGCTTCTCGAGCGTACGTCAGTTCAACGACACCGTCCGCGAGGTCTATGCGGCCTCGCCGACCGAGCTCCGCGGACGCCGTGGATCGCGGCGCCGGGCCGACGGGACGATCGCGCTGCGGCTCGCCGTCCGCACCCCGTTCGCCGGCCGGGCGCTGCACGCCTTCCTGCGCGACCACATGGTGCCGGGCGTCGAGGTCGCCGGGGTCGACGGCGGGCGGCGCTGGTTCGCCCGCACGCTCGACCTGCCCAACGGGCCCGGCACGCTGCGCCTCGAGCTCGCCGACATCCCCGAGGGCGAGACCGGCTTCGTCCATGCGACCTTCAAGCTCGCCGACCTGCGGGACACCACCGCCGCCGTCGAGCGCGCCCGCCGGCTGCTCGACGCCGACTGCGACCCGCGTGCGGTCGGCGACGTCTTCACCGGGGACGAGGTGATCGGCCCGCTGGCCCTCGCCCTGCCGGGGCTGCGGGTGCCGGGCACCGTCGACGGGGGCGAGCTCGCGCTGCGTACGATCGTGGGGCAGCAGGTCTCCGTCGCCGGTGCACGCACCGTGCTGGCGGGGATCGTCGCCGAGCACGGCCGCCCGATCGCCACCGACATCGACGGCCTCACCCATCTGTTCCCGTCCGCGGACGCCCTTGCCGCCGCCGACCCGGTCGGCATGCCGATGCCGCGCTCGCGTGGGCGTGCGGTCACCGGTCTGGCCGCGGCGCTCGCCTCCGGCGAGCTCCAGCTGGACCGCGGCACCGACCGCGACGTCGTGCACGAGCAGCTGATCAGTCTGCCCGGGGTCGGTCCCTGGACCGCCGACTACGTCGCGCTGCGTGCTCTCGGCCATCCCGATGTCTTCCTGCCGACCGATGTCGGCATCAAACGAGCGCTGGAAGTGCTCGGTGCGCCCGCGGCGGATGTCGCCGCCTGGCGGCCGTGGCGCTCGTACGCCCTGCTCTATCTGTGGACCTCACTGACTGCCTTGGAGAAACTGTGATGTGGACTCTCATCGACTCGCCCGTCGGCGAGCTCCGGCTGGTCGCGCACGACGGCGCGATCACCGCGATCGACTTCATGCCGGCCGACTATGCCAAGGGCCGGGTGCTCGGGGACCGGTCCGACTCGGATCCGCTGTTGCTGGAATGCGCCCGGCAGCTCGCCGAGTACTTCAAGGGTGACCGAACGAGCTTCGACCTCCCGCTGGCGCCCTCGGGCACCGCGTTCCAGACGCGCGTGTGGGAGCAGCTGCAGCAGATCGAGTACGGCACGACCGCCTCCTACGGCCAGATCGCCGGCCGTCTCTCGCTGACCGGCCACGGCGCCCGCGCCGTCGGGCTCGCCAACGGCAGGAACCCCATCCCGATCGTGATCCCGTGCCACCGTGTCGTCGGCGCGGACGGCTCCCTGACCGGCTACGCCGGTGGCCTGGACCGCAAGACGACCCTGCTGGGCTTGGAGAGCGGTGCCCTCTTCTGATGCCGAGACTGCAGTTGTGGCGTCCGAGACCGCAGTTGTGGCGTACGTCGGTGGCGGCTGCCGCGCTCCTCGCCACTCTTGCCGCGTGCGCGGAGGAGGCCACCGAGCCCGCGGCGCCCGCGACCAGCGAGAGCCGCGCCGAGGTCGAGAACGAGGTGCTGGTCAACGGCCGGGCGCGGTGTGACCAGGACGTGTCGAGCGACCAGGCGAAGGACACGATCGAACGCGTCGGCGGGCTCCAGCAGCCGACCTGGTCGGTGCGGTTCGCCGAGAGCACCGCGGCGGGGGTGGTCGTGCTGGTCACCGGCGATCTGGACGACGCCGAGCCCACGCTCTTCGACGACTATCGCGTGGCGGTGATCGTCGCGTCCGCCGAGGATCAGACGCGTACGGAGGACTTCAAGGCCGTGCGCGACGCGGTTCGGGAGCTCTGCGGCTGAACGCTCACCGAGTTACCTCGGTCAGGTGACGCTTCCTTCGTGGAACTCCGCGAAGGAAGCGCGTGCTCACCGAGTTACCTCGGTGAGCATCCGGCGCCCTACTCCGCAGCCGCGCGCCGCAGCGACTCCGAGAGCCGGTCGGCAGCAGCGAGGACAGCAGGTGCGTGCATCTTGCCCGGCTGGCGGGTGAGTCGCTCGAGCGGGCCGGAGACGGAGACGGCGGCGATGACCTTGCCGCCGGGGGAGCGGACGGGAGCGGACACCGAGGCGACGCCGGCCTCGCGCTCGCCGATCGACTGCGCCCAGCCGCGGCGGCGGATGCCGGAGAGGGCGGCGGCGGAGAAGGCAGCGTTCTGCAGGCCACGGTGGAGGCGCTCCGGGTCCTCCCACGCGATCAGTATTTGAGCGGCCGACCCGGCACGCATCGTCAGCTGCGAGCCGACGGGGATGGTGTCACGCAGGCCGGAGGGGCGCTCGGCGGCAGCGACGCAGACGCGGAAGTCGCCCTGGCGCCGCCACAGCTGCGCCGACTCACCGGTGATGTCCCGCAGCCGTGCCAGGACGGGCCCGGCGGTGGCCAGCAGCCGGTCCTCGCCGGCGGCGGCGGACAGCTCGGCCAGCCGCGGGCCGAGAACGAAGCGTCCCTGCATGTCGCGGGCGACCAGACGGTGGTGCTCGAGGGCGACCGCCAGGCGGTGTGCGGTCGGACGGGCGAGACCCGTCCCTGCCACCAGACCGGCCAGGGTCGCCGGGCCGGATTCGAGAGCTGTGAGCACAAGGGCGGCCTTGTCGAGCACGCCCACACCGCTGGAACTGTCCATATCGCAAGACTAACTTCTCAGAACCTGAGATGCAACGTTACGCTCGGAGAAGCAGACTGGAAGTGGCGGATCTGACATTGCGATTCAACGCTCGAACCGCCACCGGCCACTACAGACCAAAGATGCCAGATGGAGAACGTGTCATGGGCAGGACCTTGTCGGAGAAGGTGTGGGACGAGCATGTCGTCCGGTCGACCGCGGGAGAGCCCGATCTCCTTTACATCGACCTTCACCTCATCCACGAGGTGACGAGTCCGCAGGCCTTCGAGGGCCTGCGTCTGTCCAACCGCAAGGTACGCCGCCCCGACCTCACCATCGCCACCGAGGACCACAACGTCCCGACCCTCGACTGGGACAAGCCGATCGCCGACCCGGTCAGCCGCACCCAGGTCGAGACGCTGCGTAAGAACGCCGAGGAGTTCGGCGTACGTCTTCACCCGCTCGGCGACGCCGAGCAGGGGATCGTGCACGTGGTCGGGCCGCAGCTGGGGCTCACCCAGCCGGGCATGACCATCGTCTGCGGTGACTCGCACACCTCCACGCACGGTGCGTTCGGCGCGATCGCGTTCGGCATCGGCACCTCCGAGGTCGAGCACGTGCTCGCGACCCAGACGCTGATGCAGGACAAGCCGAAGACCATGGCTGTCACGGTCAACGGCACGCTGCCCGAGGGCGTCAGCGCCAAGGACCTGATCCTCACCCTGATCTCCAAGACCGGCACCGGCGGTGGCCAGGGCTACATCGTGGAGTATCGCGGCGAGGCCATCCGTGAGCTCTCCATGGAGGCTCGGATGACGATCTGCAACATGTCGATCGAGTGGGGTGCCAAGGCCGGCATGATCGCTCCCGACGAGACGACGTTCGCCTACATCAAGGACAAGCCCGAGGCTCCGAAGGGCGCCGACTGGGACCAGGCCGTCGCGCACTGGAAGTCCCTGGTCACCGACGAGGACGCCGTCTTCGACAAGGAGATCGTCCTCGACGCCGCCGAGGTCACCCCGTTCGTCACCTGGGGCACCAACCCGGGCCAGGGCGTCCCGCTGGGCGCGGCCGTCCCGAGCCCCGACGACTTCGAGGACGCCGACGAGAAGATCGCGGCCGAGAAGGCCCTGACCTACATGGGGCTCGAGGCCGGCACCCCGATGCGCGAGGTGCACATCGACACCGTCTTCCTCGGCTCCTGCACCAACGGCCGCATGGAGGACCTGCGTACGGCCGCCGACATCATCCAGGGCCACCATGTCGCCGAGGGGACCCGCTTCCTGGTCGTCCCCGGCTCGGCCAAGGTGCGCCTGCAGGCCGAGGAGGAGGGTCTGCACAAGATCTTCATCGACGCCGGTGCCGAGTGGCGCGGCGCGGGCTGCTCGATGTGCCTGGGCATGAACCCCGACACCCTCGCCCCCGGCGAGCGCTCGGCCTCCACGTCCAACCGCAACTTCGAGGGTCGCCAGGGCAAGGGCGGTCGCACCCACCTGGTCTCGCCGGAGGTGGCTGCCGCCACCGCCGTACGCGGCACCCTCTCCTCGCCCGCCGACCTCGTCACCGTTGGAGCCTGAGTCATGGACAAGTTCACCACCCACACCGGCGCCGGCGTGCCGCTGCGCCGCAGCAACGTCGACACCGACCAGATCATCCCCGCGGTCTACCTCAAGCGCGTGACCCGCACCGGCTTCGAGGACGGCCTCTTCGCTGCCTGGCGCAACGATCCGACGTTCGTCCTCAACAACGAGGCGTACGCCGGGGCCTCGGTCCTCGTCGCCGGCCCCGACTTCGGCACCGGCTCCTCGCGTGAGCACGCCGTCTGGGCGTTGATGGACTACGGCTTCCGCGTGGTCATCTCGAGCCGCTTCGGCGACATCTTCCGCGGCAACTCCGGCAAGGCTGGACTGCTCGCGGCGAAGGTCGACGAGAAGGTCGTCCAGAAGCTGTGGGACTACCTCGACGACAACCCGGGCGCCCAGATCACCGTCGACCTGGAGTCGCGCACCGTACGCGCCGGCGATGGCCCCGACGCCATCGAGGACTCCTTCGACATCGACGACTACACCCGCTGGCGCCTCCTCGAGGGCCTCGACGACATCGGCATCACGCTGTCCCACGAGGACGACATCGCGACGTACGAGGCGACCCGGCCCTCCTTCAAGCCGGTCACCCTGCACGCCTAGATCGAATCGTGAGTTGTGGGCGACGAGAGTGCACTCTCGTCGCAGCCGCTCGGCGGCATCACGGCTGAGCCGGGGGCCGGCGACGAGGTCGTACGCCGCTCGCCAGCCC